>NZ_OZ217346.1:187500-488000 GCF_965111735.1 Streptococcus mitis | reverse complement strand
ATCTAAGCTGTGCTATGAGTCGTGTGCGTGTCCAAATCATGAATCAGTTTGAACGAAAATCTCATGAATACAAGGCTATCAAACGCTACTGGAAACTCATCCAACAGGATAGTCGTAAACTTAGCGATAAACGTTTTTATCGTCCTACTTTTCGTATGCACTTGACCAATAAAGAGATTTTAGACAAGCTTTTGGGCTATTCAGAGGACTTGAAACACCACTACCATCTCTATCAACTCTTGCTGTTTCACTTTCAGGACAAGAAGCCTGACAAATTTTTCGGACTCATTGAAGACAATCTGCAGCAGGTTCATCCTCTTTTTCAGACTGTCTTTAAAACATTCCTCAAAGATAAAGAGAAGATTGTCAATGCCCTTCAACTACCCTATTCAAACGCCAAATTAGAAGCGACCAATAATCTCATCAAACTTATCAAGCGCAATGCCTTTGGATTTCGAAACTTTGAAAACTTCAAAAAAAGGATTTTTATTGCTCTGAACATCAAAAAAGAAAGGGCAAATTTTGTCCTTTCTCGAGCTTAGCTTTTCTTCAACCCACTACAGTTGACAAAGAGCCAAATTTTTTTGCTCTACTTTAATTATATGAAAAAAGAGCTAGCCTAAGCTAACTCTTATCCTATGCGGAGAGAGGGACTTGAACCCTCACGACCTAAAGCGGTCACAGGATCCTTAGTCCTGCGCGTCTGCCAATTCCGCCATCCCCGCGTCGATTACTTTACTAGTATATCAACTTTTGGGATCCTTGTCAACACTTTTTTTCAATTTTTTTCATTTCATCAACCAAATTACTCTGAAATTTCATTTAGATTTTCATCTACCAACTTAGCTCCAAGTGTATTTTTGAAATGACCTAGGGCAAATTGGTGATTTTCAGGCCAGATGGAAGCAACAGCTGGTTTAACAATCTCGATATCATATCCTAGATTATAGGCATCAATAGCTGTATGCAGGACACAGATATCCGTCAAGACCCCGGTTAAAATAACTGTAGAAATTTGACGCTCTCTCAAACGGATATCCAGGTCAGTCCCTGAAAAAGCTGAGTAATGGCGTTTATCCATCCAAAAGACACGACTGTCTGAACCATGCTCTTGATAAAACTCCCCCAAATCTCCGTATAAATTCCGTCCACTAGTCCCAATCAAATTGTGAGGAGGAAATAGCTTGCTTTCTGGATGGAAACAATCGTTTTCTTCATGAGCATCAATAGTAAAGAAGATGTAGTCTCCTCGTTCAAAAGCTAGTCGAGTTACCTTGCTGATGGCATCCGAAATCGCCTGAGCTGGAGCGCCTGCTGTCAATTTTCCACTATCAGCAACAAAATCTTCTGTATAATCAATCGAAATCAAAGCCTTAGTCATTAGTAATCTCTTTTCTTCACTTCTTCAAAAATATCTGAAATCAAGACCTTAAGATAGGTTCCCTTCATTCCAAGTGAGCGACTTTCAATAATCCCTGCAGACTCAAGTTTACGAAGGGCATTGACAATCACAGAACGGGTGATTCCGATGCGGTCTGCAATTACAGACGCAGTCAACTGCCCTTCATTTCCATTTAATTCCCCTAAAATTGCTGAAACAGCACGGAGTTCGGAATAAGAAAGGGTATTAACCGCCATGGTAACAGCAGTACGGCGACGGATATTTTTCTCATCCTCTTCACGTTGGAAATTAAGGAGTTGAATTCCAACAACGGTACTCGCAATTTCAACAAGAATCAAGTCCTCGTCTTCGAATTTTTTATCATTGCGCCAAATAATCAAAGAACCAAGTCGAATCCCTGATACATGAATCGGTGCAATAGTCGTCAAACCATCTGGAAAGTCGGCACGACTTTCCACAGGAAAAATGCTTAAATCATGATCAACTGTCAGATTGGCTTCTGTATCGTAAATCATGTTCGCACCTTGAATGTAGTCATCTGGGAAAATCTTAGTTTGGAAGAATTGCTCTACACGATCTGTATTGGTTTTGTAACGCATAAAATAGCCAAGGAGACGTCCCTTGCTATTAACGATACAGGCGTTACAGTCGATAATATCTGCCAATTGACGGGTAATCGCATTGTAGGGAAGCTCTTCCTGCAACTGCTCGTCTGAGCGCTTCAGGATAGAAGTAATTTTTCTAGTTTTTTCTAATAAATGTGCCATTTTTCACCTCGAATTTAATCGCTATCATTATAACATAAACAGCTTGAATTTTCAATTATTATCTGAAAATTGCTTATTTAATTGCAATTTGAAAAAACAAGAATATTTTTAATTAAAGTGCCTCTTTTCTATTGACAAGACCTCTATTTTTGTGTATTATAATATTACAAGAAGATAATATATCTATTTTATTTATCTTTCTTTTTCCATTCGGTCTCCTTATATAAAAAAGCGATTCATTTTGAACCGCTTTTTCTTATTTATCGCCCTTGTTACGAATAACAAAACCTGTTTTCTTTTCGCTTGAAGTATTGCGTGGTTTTTTATTGTCTTTATTACGGTAACGTCTGTCTTTATCAAAACGATCATTGCCACGACTTCCTTTTTTGAAATCATCACGACGACCATTGCCACGGCGATCACGGTCTCGACGGTCGTCCCCACGACGGCCTCCACGACCTCCCTTAGCTTTACCACCGAATCCATTACCTGATGGTTTAAATGGCAGTGGTTTTTCACGTGCAATCTCCACTTCAGGAAGACTATCTGGGTCTTGAACAGTCAGACTCAAGATATACATTGCCAATTCTTCTGGAGTAAATTCGGTAGCCAGCTTACGAGCATCCTTACCAAATTTCTCAAAGTTGGCACGGATAGTCTCATCTGCAAAATCACGTTCGATTTTCTTGAGAGCTACGTGTTTTTTAGCTTGGAAGGCTTCTTCTGCACTTGCAGGTTTGAGACCTTTCATGCGTTTCTTAGTCAAGTTTTCAATGATTTGGAGGTAGCCCATTTCATTTGGTGAAACGAAAGTAATAGACTGACCTGACTTACCAGCACGACCTGTACGACCGATACGGTGAACATAACTTTCAGGATCTTGTGGAATATCATAGTTATAGACATGGGTCACACCTGAAATATCTAAACCACGCGCTGCAACGTCCGTCGCAACTAGAACATCCAGATTACCGTTTTTAAAATCACGAAGGACACGAAGACGTTTGTTTTGGTCCAAATCACCATGAATTCCTTCTGCACGGAAGCCACGGATTTTCAAACCACGAGTCAATTCATCTACACGACGTTTTGTACGACCAAATACGATAGCAAGTTCTGGTTGTTCCACATCCATGAGACGAGTCATGGTATCAAATTTTTCTTGCTCTTTAACTCGGATATAGTATTGGTCAACCAATTCTGTTGTCAATTCCTTAGCCGCAATCTTCACATGCTCAGGTTCTTTCATAAACTGAACACCGATACGTTTGATGGCATCTGGCATAGTTGCTGAGAAAAGTAAGGTTTGACGGTTTTCAGGGACACGAGAAATGATAGCTTCGATATCTTCAAGGAAGCCCATGTTGAGCATTTCATCCGCTTCGTCAAGAATAAGAGTTTCAATATCTTGTAATTTCAAGGCCTTGCGTTTAATCAAGTCCAAAAGGCGACCAGGTGTTCCCACCACGATATGGGCACCAGATTTAAGAGCCTTAATTTGTTTTTCAATGCTTGATCCACCATATACTGAGCGAACCTTGACTCCCTTACTGCGACCAAAGCGGAAGAGTTCTTCTTGACTTTGGACAGCGAGTTCACGAGTTGGAGCGATGACCAAGGCTTGAATGGTCGCTTCTTCTGTACGAATTTTTTCAAGAGTAGGCAAGCCAAAGGCTGCAGTTTTTCCTGTACCAGTCTGAGCTTGACCGATAACGTCCTT
Organism: Streptococcus mitis; assembly: GCF_965111735.1. Lineage (GTDB taxonomy): Bacteria > Bacillota > Bacilli > Lactobacillales > Streptococcaceae > Streptococcus > Streptococcus mitis_DR. The sequence goes on along the minus strand of NZ_OZ217346.1, from coordinate 484,111 downwards.
ACCTTCAAGGGCCAAAGGAATAGTTTGTTCTTGGATCGGACTGGCTTCTACAAAACCAGCTTTTTCAATCTCTGCTAGCAAATCAGCAGACAAGTTTAATTCATTAAATTTCACGTTATTCTTCTTTCTAAAGGTGGTGCGAAGCCACCCTATAGGGCTTAGTTTATACTTTTCTTTTTATGACGTATTTTCATATACTGGATACAAAATCGTGTTGCTTCTTTTCCACAAAAGAAAAGTACTGTTTTCTTTGCAACCTATCTAGTATAACACAAGAACAGAGCAAAAGATAGCCCAATCCATCGATAAACTCATGTAAACGATTTTTCAGAGAAAATAAGGATGAAATTTCCACTATTTCATAAACTTTTTTAAAGCGTAGCAGAATTGTGCAAAAGTTTTTTTCTTGTGCTAGAATGAAATTCGAATAGGAGGAACTCTAAATGTTAACTTATGATTTAATCGTTATCGGATTTGGTAAAGCTGGTAAAACACTAGCTGGTAAATTGGCTTCAGCTGGTAAAAAAGTTGCCCTCATTGAACGTAGCAAAGCTATGTACGGTGGAACTTGTATCAACATTGGTTGTATCCCAACTAAAACTTTGCTAGTTGCTGCTGAGAAAGACTTGTCTTTTGAAGAAGTGATTGCTACCAAAAACACTATCACTAGTCGCCTCAACGGTAAAAACTATGCAACTGTTGCTGGTACAGGCGTGGATATCTTTGATGCGGAAGCTCACTTCCTTTCAAATAAAGTCATCGAAATCCAAGCTGGTGATGAAAAGAAAGAACTGACTGCTGAAACAATCGTCATCAACACTGGTGCTGTTTCAAACGTCTTGCCAATCCCTGGACTTGCTACAAGCAAAAATGTCTTTGACTCAACAGGTATCCAAAATTTGGACAAATTGCCTGAAAAACTTGGTGTCCTTGGTGGCGGAAACATCGGTCTTGAATTTGCCGGCCTTTACAATAAACTAGGAAGCAAGGTTACAGTCCTAGATGCCTTGGATACTTTCCTTCCTCGTGCAGAACCTTCCATCGCAGCTCTTGCTAAACAATACATGGAAGAAGACGGTATTGAATTGCTTCAAAATATCCGTACTACTGAAATTAAAAACGATGGTGACCAAGTCCTTGTCGTAACTGAAAATGAAACTTACCGTTTCGATGCCCTTCTCTACGCAACTGGACGCAAACCAAATGTAGAACCACTTCAACTTGAAAATACAGATATTGAACTAACTGAACGTGGTGCTATTAAAGTAGACAAACATTGTCAAACAAACGTTCCTGGTGTCTTTGCAGTTGGAGATGTCAACGGTGGCCTTCAATTTACTTACATTTCACTTGATGACTTCCGTGTTGTTTACAGCTACCTTGCTGGAGATGGCAGCTACACACTTGAAGACCGTCTCAATGTACCAAACACAATGTTTATCACACCTGCACTTTCACAAGTTGGTTTGACTGAAAGCCAAGCAGCTGATTTGAAACTTCCATACGCCGTTAAGGAAATTCCTGTTGCAGCAATGCCTCGTGGTCACGTAAATGGAGACCTTCGTGGAACTTTCAAAGCTGTGGTTAATACTGAAACAAAAGAAATTCTTGGAGCAAGCATCTTCTCAGAAGGATCTCAAGAAATCATCAACATCATCACTGTTGCTATGGACAACAAGATTCCTTACACTTACTTCACAAAACAAATCTTCACTCACCCAACCTTGGCTGAGAACTTGAATGACTTGTTTGCGATTTAAGTTGAGATTTAATCGTATCGAACAGCCCTCTTTGGGCTGTTTTTACTTCTGCGAAATCTCATACTCTTCGAAAATCAAATTCAAACCACGTCAGCTTTATCTGCAACCTCAAAGCGGTGCTTTGAGCAACCTGCGGCTAGCTTCCTAGTTTGCTCTTTGATTTTCATTGAGTATCAAATCTGTCTTTTCCCTCTTTTATGATATAATAGAAACATGAAATTAAAAACTACTTTGGGCCTCCTAGCTGGGCGTTCTTCCCACTTCGTTTTAAGCCGTCTTGGTCGTGGAAGTACGCTCCCAGGAAAAGTCGCCCTTCAATTTGATAAAGATATTTTACAAAACCTAGCTAAGAACTACGAGATTGTCGTGGTCACTGGAACCAATGGAAAAACCTTGACAACTGCCCTCACTGTCGGCATTTTAAAAGAGGTTTATGGTCAGGTTCTGACCAACCCAAGCGGTGCTAACATGATTACAGGGATTGCGACAACCTTCCTAACAGCCAAGTCTTCTAAAACTGGGAAAAATATTGCCGTCCTAGAAATCGACGAGGCCAGTCTATCTCGTATCTGTGACTATATCCAGCCAAGCTTATTTGTTATTACTAATATTTTCCGTGACCAGATGGACCGCTATGGTGAGATTTACACAACTTACAAGATGATTTTGGATGCTATTCGTAAAGTGCCTACTGCCACTGTTCTTCTTAATGGAGACAGTCCACTTTTCTACAAGCCAGCTATTCCAAATGCTGTACAGTATTTTGGTTTTGACTTGGAGAAAGGTCCAGCTCAGCTGGCTCATTATAATACCGAAGGAATCCTCTGTCCTGAATGCCAAGGAATCCTCAAATATGAGCATAATACTTATGCAAACTTGGGTGCCTATATCTGTGAAGGCTGTGGATGTAAACGTCCTGATTTAAACTATCGCTTGACAGACTTGGTTGAGTTAACCAACAATCGCTCTCGCTTTGTCATTGACGGACAAGAATACGGTATCCAAATCGGTGGTCTCTACAATATCTACAACGCCCTAGCTGCGGTTGCCATCGCCCGTTTCCTCGGCGCAGATTCCCAACTAATCAAGCAGGGATTTGATAAGAGTCGTGCTGTCTTTGGACGCCAAGAAACCTTCCATATCGGTGACAAGGAATGCACCCTTGTTTTGATTAAAAATCCAGTAGGTGCAACTCAAGCTATCGAAATGATTAAACTAGCTCCTTATCCATTTAGCCTATCTGTCCTCCTCAATGCCAACTATGCAGACGGTATTGATACCAGCTGGATTTGGGATGCTGATTTTGAACAAATCACTGAGATGGACATCCCTGAAATCAACGCTGGCGGTGTTCGCCATTCTGAAATCGCACGTCGTCTCCGAGTGACAGGCTATCCAGCTGAGAAAATCACTGAAACAAGTAGTCTGGAACAAGTTCTTAAGACCATTGAGAACCAAGACTGCAAACATGCCTATATTCTGGCTACCTATACTGCTATGCTTGAATTCCGCGAACTGCTGGCTAGTCGTCAGATTGTTAGAAAGGAGATGAACTAATGGTTTATACTTCACTTTCCTCAAAAGCTGGCAATTACCCCTATCAGCTCAACATTGCCCACCTCTACGGAAATCTCATGAATACCTATGGGGACAATGGAAACATCCTCATGCTCAAGTATGTGGCTGAAAAACTGGGAGCCCATGTGACCGTTGACATCGTTTCTCTTCATGATGATTTTGATGAAAATCACTACGACATTACCTTTTTTGGTGGCGGTCAAGACTTTGAACAAAGTATTATTGCGGACGACCTACCTGCTAAAAAAGAGAGCATTGACAACTATATCCAAAACGACGGTGTGGTTCTCGCTATCTGCGGTGGTTTCCAACTGTTGGGTCAATATTATGTGGAAGCTTCAGGTAAACGTATCGAAGGGCTCGGTGTCATGGGCCACTACACCCTCAACCAGACCAATAACCGTTTTATCGGGGACATCAAGATTCATAATGAAGATTTCAATGAAACCTACTATGGATTTGAGAATCACCAGGGTCGTACCTTCCTCTCGGATGACCAAAAACCGCTGGGACAGGTTGTCTATGGAAATGGAAATAACGAAGAAAAAATCGGTGAAGGCGTTCATTATAAGAATGTCTTTGGTTCCTACTTCCACGGGCCTATCCTCTCTCGCAATGCCAATCTAGCTTATCGCCTAGTCACTACTGCCCTCAAGAAGAAATATGGTCAGGATATCCAACTCCCTGCCTATGAGGACATTCTCAGCCAAGAAATCGCTGAGGAATACAGCGACGTCAAAAGCAAGGCTGACTTTTCTTAAACAAAGTAAAACTATATCAAAGAACTCCGTTATCTTGTCGGAGTTTTTTTGTCTTTTCTTTTACCCTTCTCCCTTGCATTTTCTCTCTTTTTTTGCCAAAATAGAGGGGTAGAAAGAAGGTAGCATATGTCTAAATTACAACAAATCGTAACATATCTTGAATCAGAAAAACTAGACGTCGCTGTCGTATCTGACCCCGTCACAATCAATTACCTCACTGGCTTTTACAGTGATCCCCATGAACGCCAAATGTTCCTTTTTATCCTAGCGGATCAAGAACCCCTCCTCTTTGTCCCAGCCCTTGAAGTCGAGCGTGCTACTAGCACTGTTTCCTTCCCAGTTGTGGGCTATGTTGATTCTGAAAATCCATGGCAAAAAATGAAACATGCTCTTCCACAGCTTGATTTCAAACGTGTCGCTGTTGAGTTTGACAATCTCATCTTGACCAAATATCATGGCTTGAAAATAGTCTTTGAAACTGCTGAGTTTGAAAACCTCACTCCTCGTATCCAACGCATGCGCCTCATCAAATCAGCTGACGAAGTGCAAAAAATGATGGTTGCAGGTCTCTATGCGGACAAGGCTGTAAAAGTTGGCTTTGACAATATTTCTCTTGATAAGACAGAGACAGATATCATCGCCCAAATCGACTTTGCCATGAAACGTGAAGGCTATGAAATGAGCTTTGATACCATGGTCTTGACTGGTGATAATGCTGCAAATCCACACGGTATTCCAGCAGCTAACAAGGTTGAAAATGATGCTCTTCTCCTCTTTGACCTTGGTGTTCTAGTCAACGGCTATGCGTCAGATATGACTCGTACAGTCGCTGTCGGCAAACCTGACCAATTCAAGAAAGACATTTATAACTTGACTCTTGAAGCCCAACAAGCTGCTCTTGACTTTATCAAACCAGGTGTGACTGCCCATGAAGTGGACCGTGCTGCCCGTGAGGTCATTGAAAAAGCTGGTTACGGCGAGTACTTCAACCACCGTCTTGGTCACGGTATCGGTATGGATGTCCATGAATTCCCATCTATCATGGAAGGAAACGACATGATTATCGAAGAAGGCATGTGCTTCTCTGTTGAACCAGGTATCTATATCCCTGGTAAAGTCGGTGTCCGTATTGAAGACTGCGGTGTTGTTACCAAGGATGGCTTTGACCTCTTTACAAGCACCAGCAAAGACTTGCTTTATTTTGATTAATATTCATCTATACTCAATGAAAATCAAAAAGCAAACTAGAAAACTAGCCGCAGGTTGCTCAAAACACTGTTTTGAGGTTGTGGATAGAACTGACGAAGTCAGTAACCATACCCACGGCAAGGCAACGTTGACGCGGTTTGAAGACATTTTCGAAGAGTATAAAATCTTCCCACAATAAAACGCATAGTATTGTACTGACCCCAAAAAGTTAGACAATTAATTTATCCGAAGGATTTAGTTCTGTATTGTACAGGGCTAAGTCCTTTTAGTTTTACCTTAATTCGTTTGTTGTTGTAGTAATCGATATAGTCTATAATAGCTTGTTCCAATTGATTAAGTGATTTAAAGTTTTTCTCATGGCCATAAAACATTTCGGATTTTAAAATGCCAAAGAAAGATTCCATCATACCGTTGTCTGGGCTGTTGCCCTTTCGTGACATGGATGCTTGAATTCCCTTACTCTCTAGGAACCGATGATAAGAATCGTGTTGGTATTGCCAACCTTGGTCACTATGGAGAATCGTATTCTCGTAGTGTTTCTCTGTGAAGGCCTGTTCCAACATCTTTTTTACTTGTTCTAAATTAGGAGAACAAGAAAGATTAAAAGCAATAATTTCGCTGTTAAATCCATCTAAAACAGGCGATAAATACAATTTCTGCGTGCTATTTGGAATGGCAAACTCTGTCACATCCGTATAACACTTTTCCATTGGTCTCGATGCTTCAAACTGGCGTTGAATGATATTCTCTGCTTTCTTGCCAATCTCTCCTTGGTAGGAAGAATACTTTCGTTTACGGCGAATTCGAGCACTTAAACCAAGGATTTTCATCAGACGTTGGACCTTCTTATGGTTTACTATATGACCACGATTCCTCAATTCAAGAGTTATTCGGCGATAGCCATAATTTCCTTTGTGCTCAGTAAAAATAGCTTGAATTTCAGCTTTAAGATCTTTATCTTTGTCAAGCCCATCTAGTTCCTTCAACTGATAATAGTAAGTTGAGCTAGGTAAACGAGTCACTTCAAGAAGTAAATCTAGTCGAAATCCTCCTGAAGCCATTTCTCTAATTGTCTCTGCCTTTCTCGCTGTATGGCTTCGTCCCTGTCTTCCAGCTCTTTTAACTTTTTTAAGTAAGCCACCTCAGTACGTAAGCGTTCATTCTCCTCTTGGAGTCGCTCTAGTTCTGTCATTTCATCCCAAGTTTTCTTCCGTTTACGTCCCATTTTAGTTGGTCTCCCTCTTGTTTTCTCAACAATAGTATACCCGTTTTTCTTGTATTGTGCTAGCCAATTAAGAAGTATCGTACGACTTGGGAGGCCGTATTCAAGAGAAACTCTATCTTTAGTCCAGCCTTCATGTATGACTTTATGAATCATTTCTTGTTTTAAATCAGGAGAATAGTAACGATTTTTTCCTTTTTTGACGAACTCTATTCCGTAACGATCAATCAATTTAATCATGTACCTAATATTAGAATTATTTATCCCAAATTTATTTGAAAGCTTCTCTAAGCTATATCCTTGTTTTCTAAGTTCATAGATCTGAACTTTATCATCATAAGTTAATTTCATAATAAAAACACCCCAAAAGTTAGATTTTTTCTGTCTAACTTTTGGGGTGCAGTTCAGTATCTAGGTTTTTCAACACCTGATACTATGCGTTTTTTCTGATTTGAAAGACTTTTGGCTCAGCCTCTTTACTTAATCTTCTTGATACTTTGACTAAGAATAAATCCTACAATCATCCCTACCATATTTTGCATGAAATTTGGTAAAATTTCTGGTAGAGCTGCAGCCCAGCCATTCATTAATGTAGAACCCAAGGCGTACCCCCCTACCATGGCAATCGTTGCTAAGATAAGGCCTAACCACTGAGATTTTCCTTTAAATCCTGCGAAAAATCCCTGCAAGCCATGGTTGACCAAGCTAAAGAACATCCACTGAGGATAGCCTGATAAGAGGTCAATCAAGAAACCTGCTAGTCCTCCGACTACAGCCCCTTCGCGACTACCAAAGTAAAAGGCCGTAAAGAAGACACCTGCATCTAAAAGAGTTAGAATTCCTGTCGGTGTTGGGATTTTTAAGAAATAACCTAGAACCACAGAAAGGGCGGTTAATAGGGATACAAGGGCGATTTTAGTTGTTTTGGTTTGCTTCATATTGTCTTACTCCATACTGATCTGCTTGTGCAATAGCACGATAAACGAAAGCCTTAGAGCTTTCTACTGCTGGTAAAAGTTCATCACCTTTGACTAGATGACTGGCAATACTAGAGGCAAAGGTACAACCTGCGCCAGCATTTTGCCCTTGAATGACGGGATTTTCTAGGACTGTAAAGTTTTGTCCATCATAAAAGACATCTACAGCCTTGTCCTGACTAAGGCGATTGCCTCCCTTGATGATGACTGCTGGCGCTCCTAAGTCATGCAATTTCTGCGCTGCAGCTTTCATATCTTCAAGGGTTTTAATCTCTTGATCTGCTAGTAATTCTGCTTCAGGAAGATTAGGTGTAATCACACTGACATGAGGGAAAAAGCGAATCAACTCTTGGCAGAGTTCACTAACTGCTACGTCGTGTGTTTCCTTGCAGACCAAGACAGGGTCCAGAACCACAGGCACTCCTGGGCGTTGCTTGATAAAGTCCAATGCCTTCTCAGCCGCACTGACAGTAGGGAGAAGACCAATCTTAATTCCTGCAAACTCCACATCACGCAAGCTATCTAATTCATGTTGAAAAATGGTATCGTCAGTTGGAAAGACTTCAAATCCTTTTTCTGTCAAGGCTGTCAAACAAGTCACTGCTACAAAGCCATGCAAGCCGTTCAAGGTATAGGTAGCCAAATCAGCTGACAGGCCACCACCACTAAAAATATCATTTCCAGAAAGTGCTAAAATACGATTATTCTTCATAACGAATCTCCTTTAAATATAGACCATTTGGTGCTGCAGTGGGACCTGCAAGCTGCCTGTCCTTTTTCTCCAAGATTAGGTCAATCTGCTCTACTGGCATGCGGTTATTGCCGATTTTAAGCAGTGTCCCCACCATATTGCGAATCTGCTTATACAAGAAACCATTTCCTGAAAAGGTAAAGGTCAAAAACTGACCTGTCTCATCAACTGTTAAACTAGCTTCTGTGATGGTGCGAACCTTATCCTCTACACTAGTCCCAGAGGCTGTAAAACCGGTAAAATCATGGGTTCCCTCTAGCTTTTTGATTGCAATCTGCATGCGTTCCACATCGAGTGGATAGGGAAAGTGAGTGGCATAGTGACGGCGCATAGGATTCTTGGGACGGCCCCTATCCACGATAAACTCATAGGTCTTACTGTGCTTAGCATAACGGCAATGAAAATCATCTGCCACAAGCTCAATCGAAACCACATCAATATCTTCAGGGGACTGGGTGTCCAAAGCAAAACGGAGCTTCTCCTCATCCATTTGATAAGGCAGGTCAAAATGAATAACCTGTCCCAGGGCATGAACCCCACTATCTGTCCTACCAGCACCGTGAACAGTAATGGCTTGCCCTTTATTTAACTTGGTCAAGGTTTTTTCAATTTCTTCCTGAACACTACGCGCATGAGACTGGCGCTGAAAACCAGCAAAGGCGTAACCATCATAGGAAATAGTTGCTTTATATCTTGTCATAACTTCTATTTTATCAAGAAAATAATCTGTAAACAAGGGTCTAAAATAAATATTGTATGGGTACAAAAATCCCGAAAGAAAAACTTAGGAAACCAATCCTAAGCTCTCTTTTGAAGTAGGTACATGACAAAGATAGAGGTTACAATCAACCATGAGCCTAAAATGGCAAAGACCAACATGCCATTGTGAGTTAGTAACCCAATTGCACCTAGAACAAATGGGGTCGTAAAGGCTCCGAAACTACAGCCTAAAACTGCAAATGAGGTTGCTTGATTGAGGAGTTTAGCTGGAATTCTTTCAGAGACAAGTTGAAAGACTGTCGTCAAGGCTACACTGTAGGCAAAGCCAGCCAGAATACTTCCTGCCACTACCACCCACAAGGATGGAGACAAGGCAATCACAATTTGCCCCAAGCCGAAGGTAATACCAGACCAGAGGAGCAATTTCTCTTTAAAGATAGAAATCAAGAAAGAAAAACTCACCCCAGCCACAATCCCGATTAACTGCATGACACTAAGAACAAAACTAGATAACTGGGCATCTCCAAGCCCTCTTTCCACCATCAAACTTGGAATACGGATGGTAATAGCTGTATTGGTACAAACTACAACTGCCGCTTCAATAGCTAAGATAAAAATCAAGCCCTTCATTTCCCAAGTTAAGCGACTTGCTTCCTTCGTTTTTTTCTTGACTTCTTTCTTTTCTTTTCCATAAGAGACAAAGAGTAAATAAAGGGTCAGCACCAAAAATCCAGCACTATAAGCTAAGAAAGTAGCTGTCCAACCGAAGGCCAACAATTGGCCGACTGCCAAGGTAATGAGAGAAGCCCCAACGACCTCTGCAGAACCGCGTAGCCCTAACATCTGAATTCGCGTTTTTCCTTGATAGCGTTCACTGATAATAGAAATTGCCTTAGCATTAATCATCCCAACACCCAAACCAAAAAGAATCCGTGTCCCAAAGACAAAGGGATAGGCTTGATACCAAAAGGGTGCTGTTCCACTCAGTGATAAAATCAACAATCCCAAACTAATCTGTAATCGCTCAGGAAATATTTTTTCTAAGAAACCATTTAGTAATAACATAATCATGATTCCAAAGGAAGGCAAGCTCGCCAAGAGTTCAATTTGTTCCTTAGGATAACCTTGATAATAGTCAAACATGGCTGGCAGGGCACTCGAGATGGAAAAGGACGTAATCAAAACGAGGGAGAGAGCCAAAATACTGGCCCGTTCTAAAAATTGTTTCATGAAATCTCTTTCTATATTTCTCTTAATCTTCTACTTTTTTGATAGTTATCAAACAAGTAAGAAAAGAAGAAGCCTCTTTAGTGTATAGACTCCTTCTTAAACTCGAAAATGAATCCCTTGTGTCTTAGGATGACTTTCTCTTGATTTGCTTAATAAAGTAGAAGATAAATCCTGCTACCATATAGGCAACAAAGATAATCAGACACCACTTAAACACAACATTCCAACCCTTGTTCACATTCAAAAAGAAGTAAGGGAAGGGACTGACCTTAGAATTAGGAACATCAAGTTTCAGTACTAAGCCATTAAAAAGAGCAAAAATCATATACAGCAAGGGTAAAATCGTCCACACAATTGGATCCCAAATCTTGTATTGACCCTGTTTGTCAAAAAAGAGGGTATCTGCTAAAAACCAAAGGGGAACGATATAGTGGCAAAGGAAATTTTCTAGGGTATAGAAATTAGTCGCAATGGGCGCCAGGAGGAAATGGTAAATCACACAGGTAATCATTATACTCATAGTGACTCCACCTTTTAGGCGCAAGAGACTTGATCTTTGCCAGTTTTCACCTAAACGGCTCATAACCTTTAGGAGATAGAGCGTAAAAATCGCGACTAAGAGGTTGGACAGAACCGTATAATAGAGCAACATCCCAAATCCACCATGCTTGGCGATTTCAAGATAAACTCCCGTAAAAGCCGCTAGAAACAAGAAGATACGGCTATAAAATACAAGTTTATAGTACTTTGACATGCTTAAATTTTCTTCACAAACTCTGATTTGAGTTTCATGGCACCAAAACCATCGATTTTACAGTCGATATTGTGGTCGCCTTCTACGATGCGGATATTTTTCACGCGCGTCCCTTGTTTCAAATCTTTTGGCGCACCTTTTACTTTTAAGTCCTTGATGAGAGTTACTGTATCACCGTCAGCCAATTTATTTCCGTTGGCATCGATAGCAACAAGGCCCTCTTCTACATCTGCAACTTCAGCAGGATTCCACTCATAAGCACACTCTGGGCAAACCAGTAGGGCACCGTCTTCGTAGACATACTCTGAGTTACATTTTGGGCAATTTGGTAGGTTGTTCATGGTTTCTCCTTATCATCATTCACTATTCTTTGAAAATCAAAATTTCTCGAACAGCAACTATTATACCTTAAAATCAGCATTTTGACAAATGAGTCGCCGGAGGAGTAAAGAAAAAATCATGTAACTTTTTCTGCTACATGATTTTTAAAAGATAGTTTATCATGAGTAGTAATACAGAAACTCATGATAGAAAGGGGTGCATTTATCTTACAAACCGGGAGCTTGTCCAAGTTCTGCCGCAAGCATCCAAACCGTTTTCTCAAGTTCAGCTTTAGCACCAACAAAGATATCGTTTGTCACATCATCACCTTCTTCATCAGTAACATCCAAAGCTTTTTGGAACAGAGTGATGAGATAACGATAAACATCTAGGACACGTTCCAAGCTTTCTTCAACACTACGGAATTCTCCTTCTTCTTCTTCGATTTCACTATGTTGAAGGAATTCTGTCAAAGTAGAGAATGGGCTGCCACCAAGTGTAATCAAACGTTCGCTGATTTCGTCAAGATAGCCATCAAGGCTGTCCATGTATTCATCCATTTTTGGATGCCATACAAGAAAACCACGGCCACGCATGTACCAGTGTATTTGGTGCAATGCCACATGGGCTACATACAAATCAGCAACAGCTTGGTTCAATACTTCCTTTGTTTTTGCCAATGCTACTGGCGCTGCTTTTGTCAATGATGTTACGTCTTTTACTGCTTCTTTTTTCAATTCTACCATTTTATTTTACCTCGTTTATTATTTTTTGTAACCACTTCTTAATGATTACTACCTTAGTATACTACTAAGGAAAACCAATAGCAAGCCAAAAGACTCACATGAGAAAAGTTGCAATAGACTGATAATTTAAGAAAAGTCTAAGCAGTTTTGATTAGCTTACTTTATCAGATTTACTTGAAAATTGGCTTTGGTAAAGTTCATAATAAAAGCCTTTTGCTTGGAGTGAGCTTTCGTAATTTCCCTGCTCAATAATCTGTCCATCCTTAGGAACGATAATATTATTTGCTTCTTGAATGGTCGAAAGGCGGTGTGCAATGACAAATCTGGTTCTTCCCTTCATCAACCCTTTCATGACTTTTTGAATCAAGAGTTCCAAATGGGTATGAACAGAGGAAGTCGCTTCATCCAGAATGAGAATTTTAGGATTGGCTAGGAGAGCACGCGCGATGCTCAACAGTTGTTTGCGCCCGAGGGAAATATTGCTTGACTCTTGATTCATCTCCATATTGTAACCACCAGGAAGAGTTAGGATAAAGTGATCTACATTAGCCACTTTAGTAGCAAAAAAGAAAGGACGATATTTGTCCTTTCTCGATTTTAGCCTGTCTTCAACCCAATAATGTTGATAAAGAGTCGATTATTTTACAAAGTCAAGCAAAGCCAAGAAGCTTTCTGCTTCAAGTGACGCACCACCTACAAGGGCACCGTCAACGTCTGGGCAAGACATGTATGAAGCAACGTTTTCAGGTTTAACAGAACCACCGTATTGAACACGAACTTTGTCTGCAACTTCTTGACCGAAGTCAGCAGCTACAACGTCACGAACAACTTTACACATTTTTTGTGCATCGTCTTGTGAAGCTGATTTACCAGTACCGATAGCCCAGATTGGTTCGTAAGCGATAACTGAGGCAGCAACTTGTTCAGCAGTCAATCCAGCCAATGCAGCAGATACTTGAGCACCTACGAATTCAGCAGCTTTACCAGCTTCGTAAGTTTCAAGTGACTCACCACAACAGATGATTGGAAGCATACCGTTTGCAAAGATTGCTTTTGCTTTTTTGTTGATATCTTCGTCAGTTTCATGGAAGTAGTCACGGCGTTCTGAGTGACCGATAACAACGTAGTCAGTACCGATTTCTTTCAAAACTTGTGGACTTGTTTCACCAGTGAAAGCACCTGCATTTTCAAAGTAGCAGTTTTGAGCAGCAACTTTAAGGTTTGAACCTTTTGCAGCAGCAAGAACCGTTGTCAAATCAAGAGCTGGAGCTGCGATACCTGCTTCAACAAGATCTGATGAAGGAAGTTTTGATGCAACTGCTTCAACAAATGCTTTAGCTTCTTCTGGATTTTTGTTCATTTTCCAGTTACCAGCAATAAATGGTTTACGTGACATTTCACATACCTCTTTTTTCAATTTATTTTCTACTTATTTTATCACAATTATACACAGCTTGCAAATCTTACTCGGATTTCAAGCCTGCTTGTAACGATCAATCCTTCCAGAGATCCATAGCATTTCTGAAATCTGTCGATAGCTGTGTCAACTGAGGATTGCTTGCTTCTCTCTCTGCCCGCTTGGCCTCAATTTGAGCCACACTCTTGATACCTTCATGACGCCAGTTTCTCAAAATCGCCTGAATGTACTTCCAGTTTGGTTTCCCATTCAAAACAGCTTCACGAAGAGCCTCCTTAATCAAGTCAGCACTGGTCCCATCTTCCTTTAGTGTCTTGGTCAAATCCTCAATCTCAAAAGGAGTCAACAAGCGTCCCAACTCCTGCTGGAAAGTTTCCACCAAATTCTTAAGCTGATTTTGTGGTGTCAACTGGTCTGAACTTGAATGAGCAGCTCCAAGCAAATTATCCAAACATTCCAATGCCAAACTAGCATCAAAAAGCAATTCGATTTCGCCATTTAATTCGATCGTTCGATACTGAAGCAGTCCCCTCTCCGTTAGATTGGAAATAGCCTGATTGACATCCGAAATTTCCTTGCCAATCCTTTCAGCAATCTGGCTTGGCGACATTTCATCCAAACCTGTCGTATTTTGCAAATAGAAAAATTGCCAGACTAGAAAATCATCACTGGAAGGAAAGAGTTCCTTAAAATGCAAGAGCAGGGCACTCGGTAAAACCAAGTTCCCTGATTTAAAAGCGTCTAAATATGTCATAATTCCTCTTATAAATACCCAAATGCAGATGCATCATCTTCTATTTTTCTCCAGTCAAAAGGCGTCTCCTGATACACCGCATAATTCACCCAGTTACTGAAAAAGAGGGCTGCTGATGAAGACCAACAAAGACAAGGTGTCTGGTTGACATCATCATCCTTAAAGTAATTTTCTGGAATATGTGGATCTAAACCTGCGTCACGATCTCTAAAATACTCTTTTGCCAAGGTATCACGGTCATATTCCAAATGCCCAAAACTATAAATTTCTCGTAAATCACGACTAGCCAAAATTGAAACCCCAACCTGTGGCCCTTCTGATAAAATCTCGAGATTGGTTTTGTTTAAGACCTCTTCCTTAGAAATCTCCGTGTGCCGAGAATGAGGGGAAACGTAGCTATCGTCAAAGCCTCTAAAGAGAAGGTGTCCTTCTTTTAAAGTATCCTGAGGATAGATACCTGATAATTTATTGTCCATCTGGTATTTTTCCACCCCATAACGCAGATAAAGACCAGCCTGAGCCCCCCAGCAGATATGAAGGGTCGAATAGACATGGGTCTTGGACCACTCGATTACCTGACTGAATTCCTCCCAATAGTCCACTTCCTCAAATGGTAAATGCTCAACTGGAGCACCCGTGATAATCATCCCATCAAAATACTCGTTCTTAACTTCAGGAAAAGTTTTATAAAAGGTCTCCATGTGCTCTGAACGAGTTGTCTTAGAACGGTGACTTTCCATATAGAGAAAATCAATATCCAGTTGCAGGGGTGTATTGGCCAAATGGCGTAACAACTGGGTTTCTGTGACCATTTTCTGTGGCATGAGATTTAAAATTAAAATCTTCAAAGGACGGATATCTTGGTGGGCCGCACGTTGATCATCCATGACAAAGATATTCTCTGTCCGCAAAATCTCAACAGCTGGCAATTTTTTATCAATTCGAATCGGCATAACCCTCTCCTAACTGTACTCTTTCAGGAATAGTTTCATATGTTTGAAGCCAAATCTCAAACACCTAGTCCTTTTATTATACTGCAAGAAGATATAGTTTTCAATTATAGTTTTTCTCTAACTAGCTATAGTCTATTTTTATATCCTAATGTAGAGAAAACAGCCCTAGGGACTGTTTTTCATTAATAATGCATAAGAACTTTGTAATCGTAGTCACCGATTTTTTCACGACCGTTCAATTCATCCAATTCAACAAGGAAGGCACAACCTGCTACAATACCACCAAGTTTTTCAATCATCTCGATGGTTGCCTTAACAGTTCCACCTGTTGCCAAGAGATCATCTACAATAAGAACACGTTGACCTGACTTGATGGCATCAGCATGCATAGTCAAGGTATCAACACCGTATTCTTTTTCGTAGTCAGCAGAAATGACTTCGCGCGGTAATTTACCTGGTTTACGAACAGGTGCAAAACCAATTCCTAACTCAAATGCAACTGGACAGCCCACGATAAAACCACGAGCTTCAGGACCTACGATCATGTCGATTTTCTTGTCAGTAGCATACTGAACAATTTCACGAACAGCATAGCTATAAGCATTTCCATCAGCCATCAAAGGACTGATATCACGGAAGGTAATCCCTTCCTTTGGATAATTTTCAATTGTTGCAATGTAATCTTTTAAATTCATCTTTTTCTTTCTTTCAAAGTTTTTTACTCTCTATTATAGCATATTTTTTAAGAAAGAAAAAAGGAAAAGTTAACTTCAATAATTATCTAACGATTTGACGATTTATAACTAGCCATCGCAATAAATCCCAAGTTCTTTTTATTCTTATCAAACATTTTATACATAGTTAAAAACTGCTTTCTATTCTCCTTTTTACAAGCATTTACGCAAATTTTCAAAGTTCCTAGCCAACCTTCGTCATAAATCATACCTGATAATTTCATTAATGTCATTTCACCAGTCAATACTTTCACATCACAATAACCTGATTCTATCATCACCTGTTCCCAACCATCTTGAGTTAAAGGACCTACATTTACATGAATTGCTTGCGACAATTCCTGTCTGACAGACTCTTTAGCTTCCTTAAGAAGTACATCATGTGTCAAGAGAAGACCTTCAGGTTTTAAAACCCTTAGATATTCCATTACACATTTTTTCTTAGCTTGATCAGCTTGCATAGTCAGCATAGCTTCGTTTATAACAATATCAAAACTAGCATCTTCATAAGGAAGTTTCATTGCATTTGCTCTTTCAAACCTGATCAAATGACCAACACCTACCGTTTTAGCAGATTTTTTAGCCACTTCTAAAGCTTGAGCATCCATATCAACAGCAGTTATCTTACAACCAAAACGCTGTGCCAACTCAATTGCTGTAGTTCCCCTATTGCACGCAACCTCTAGTATTCTCTTTTCTTTTGAAAATCCTCCTTCTGCAATTAACCAATCTGTGGCACGTTTTGTACTGACCCCAAAAAGTTAGACAATTAATTTATCCGAAGGATTTAGTTCTGTATTGTACAGGGCTAAGTCCTTTTAGTTTTACCTTAATTCGTTTATTGTTGTAGTAATCAATATAGTCTACAATGGCTTGTTCCAATTGCTTAAGCGACTGAAATGACTTCTCATAACCGTAAAACATTTCCGATTTCAGAATCCCAAAGAAGGACTCCATCATACCATTGTCTGGACTGTTCCCCTTACGTGACATGGATGCTTGAATTCCCTTACTCTCTAGGAACCGATGATAAGAATCGTGTTGGTATTGCCAACCTTGGTCACTATGGAGAATCGTATTCTTATAGTGTTTATCTGTGAATGCCTGTTCCAACATTGTTTTTACTTGTTCTAAGTTGGGTGAAGTTGAAAGATTATAGGCGATAATTTCGCTATTAAAGCCATCTAAAACTGGTGATAAGTAAAGCTTTTGAGTACTTGCTGGAATGGCAAATTCTGTCACATCTGTGTAGCACTTTTCCATTGTTTTAGAGCCTTCAAATTGACGTTGAATGAGATTCTCTGCCTTCTTACCAACGTCTCCTTTATGAGAAGAATATTTTCGTTTCTGTCGCATTTTAGCTTGTAAATTGAGTACTTTCATCAAGCGTTGAACTCTTTTATGATTTACCAGATAACCACGATTTCTTAGTTCTAAATGAATCCGACGATAACCATAATTTCCCTTGTGTTCGATAAAAATGGATTGAATTTCAGCTTTAAGCTCTTGGTCCTTATCTGGTTTCTCTAGCTGTTTCAAGTGATAGTAGTAGGTCGAACGAGCTAGTTTAATGGCTTTTAGAAGAATATCTAACGAAAACTCAGTCATTAATTCTTGAACAATTTCTGTCTTTCTTCTTTCTCTTTTTCCTCCTTCAATCGGAGTTCTCTCAACTTTTTTAGGATTGCATTCTCCGCTCTCTCAGGTACTCATTTTCTGCTTGAAGACGTTCTAATTCTGTCCTCTCTTCAGGTCTCTTTTTTGGCTTACGTCCCATTTTAGGTACTCTCCCTCTTGTTTTCTCAACAATAGTATACCCGTTTTTCTTGTATTGTGCTAGCCAATTAAGAAGTATCGTACGACTTGGGAGGCCATATTCAAGAGAAACTCTATCTTTAGTCCAGCCTTAATGTAAGACTTTATGAATCATTTCTTGTTTTAAATCAGGAGAATAGTAACGATTTTTTCCTTTTTTGACGAATTCTATTCCGTAACGATCAATCAATTTAATCATATACCTAATATTAGAATTGTTTATCCCAAATTTATTTGAAAGCTTCTCTAAGCTATATCCTTGTTTTCTAAGTTCATAGATCTGAACTTTATCATCATAAGTTAATTTCATAATAAAAACACCCCAAAAGTTAGATTTTTTCTGTCTAACTTTTGGGGGGCAGTTCATTTTCCACCTGGACGTAAGCGTTTTTTCCCCAATTTTGCTAAAAACTTATGACCTGCTTCTGACATTTGAACACCTCTGTTTTTTCTTCATTATAACATAAAATAATATTATCTAACAATTCTAATCTAGTTTTTAATGAACTATAATCAAACGCATACAGTCTGCCATGATTATATCATAAATCTATTAATTAACTCTCTAGTTCAAATTCAATTGCTCACATAGTTTACGCATATAGGTTACGACTACATATTTGTACTTTAGAGTTGCTGGCCTCCTTATCCGCTATATACGCTTTACTATCACGTACCTATTCGTATAGCTAAGATTTCTCTATCTCTTTCTCTGCCGATTCTTATTTCCAACGTCAGACTTAAACAGTCTATCCTAATGCCGTTCGATCAGCTACTCACAATAGTCAGGCTTGGGAATCACTTTTGGGTTTACTAGTATATGGTACCCACAGAGGACTTACACCTCAGATGAACGGAATACACGTCGTACCTAAAAAAACGAGCACTTTCGTACTCGCCTTTGTTTATAAACTACTGATTAAAGTGAGTTTACGTCAACTTTGATACCAACACCTTGAGTAGTTGTGATCGTCAAGTTTGTTACGTAAGTTCCTTTAGCTGTAGCTGGTTTTGCTTTTTGGATTGTTTCGTTGAAAGCTTTGAAGTTTTCAACCAATTTTTCAGCTTCAAATGATACTTTACCGATAATTGCTTGAACGTTACCTGCACGGTCAGCACGGTAAGTGATTTTACCACCTTTAGACTCTTCAACTGCTTTAGCAACATCCATTGTTACAGTACCAGTTTTAGGGTTTGGCATCAAGTTACGTGGTCCAAGGACACGTCCAAGACGTCCAACAAGAGCCATCATGTCAGGTGTAGCGATAACTACGTCGAAGTCCAACCAACCGTCGTTGATTTTAGCAACAAGGTCATCTTCACCAACAAAGTCTGCACCAGCAGCTTTTGCTTCTTCAGCTTTTGCACCACGTGCGAAAACAAGAACGCGTGAAGTTTTACCAGTACCGTTTGGCAATACCATTGCTCCACGGATTTGTTGGTCAGCTTTTTTAACGTCGATGTTCAAGTTGTAAGCAACTTCTACAGTTGCGTCAAATTTTGCAAAGTTAGTTTCTTTTGCAAGTGCTACAGCTTCTTCTACGCTGTATGCTTTTGTGCTGTCGATTTTCTCAAGAGCAGCACGAAGTTGTTTGCTTTTTTTAGCCATTTTCTATTCTCCTTGTAAGTGGTTCAATCGATTTTCATCTCCCACGTCACTCCTCGAAATGATGAAGTCTTGCGGGTTTTCAGTCTATTATTTTTCTTTTCCTACAGCCTTAAGCTCCCTTGCTGTACCCAAGTACAAGCTTCAGTCACTTGCCTAGTATGAAAAGCAACTAATAGACTGCTGTGAGATTTTCTACTGTGTTATTGATTAGTCAACAACAGTGAATCCCATAGAACGAGCAGTACCTTCGATCATACGCATTGCAGACTCTACGTTTGCTGCGTTCAAATCTGGCATCTTAGTTTCTGCAATTTCTTGTACTTGTGCACGAGTAACTGTAGCAACTTTAGTTTTGTTAGGTGTACCTGACCCTTTTTCAACACCTGCAGCTTTTTTCAAAAGAACAGCAGCTGGTGGTGTTTTAGTGATGAAAGTAAATGATTTATCTTCGTAAACTGAGATAACAACTGGAATGATCATACCAGCTTGGTCAGCTGTACGAGCGTTGAACTCTTTTGTGAATCCCATGATGTTGATACCAGCTTGACCAAGAGCAGGTCCAACCGGTGGAGCTGGTGTAGCTTTACCAGCAGGGATTTGCAATTTTACAAGTTTTTCGACTTTTTTAGCCATTTTTAAATCCTCCTTTGTGGTTTTGGCGGTAATTAGAGATTTTTACCTCCCACAAGTATGCTTTACACATACTCATCTATTATACACTATTTATCTATAATTGCAAGAGAAAAGTTTATTTTTTATACTCAATGAAAATCAAAGAGCAAACTAGGAAGCTAGACGTAGGTTGCTCAAAGCACAGCTTTGAGGTTGCAGATAAAGCTGACGTGGTTTGAAGAGATTTTCGAAGAGTATTAATCGACGTAATCTCCGCCTTCAAACCCATAGTATTCTTCCAGACTGAGACCACTCTCAGCAATTTCTTTGGCTTCTTTTCCGACATAACGAAGGTGCCATTCCTCAGCCATATATCCTGTTTCCTTTTCCTTACCTTTGAGATAACGGACAACAAAGCCATAATCAGCAGCATGGTCCAAGAGCCATTGGGCTGCTTTTTCTTCTGTCACCAATTCTCCATTTGTGCTAATCACATCAAAAGCCAAACCTGTTTGGTGTTCACTATAGCCAGGACGAGCAGAGTATCGGTCAGCCGCTGCCTTCCCATCTTGGTTGACATAATCTTGATAGAGCTTGGTCTGAGTTTCATAACTTCTAAAACCACTATAATGGTCACTGATTGGGAAACCTGCCTCTTGCATAGCTTTGATGAGTTTGAGTAACTCTGCCTTGGCTGTTGGATTTTCCCCTGGATTATAGTCTTTAGACAATGGATAATGTTTATTGGCTACGATGATTTCATCGTATTTCCCTTGGATGCTGTAGTAGTCTCCTTTGTTGACCACTTCTGCTTTTTTCTGGGCAGCTCCTTGAGACTTACTGCCAACTGTTCCATCAGCTTTGGCTGTTTGTTCTGTCTTAGCTGAGCCATCTTCATTTTTTGCTTTTTCTTGTGAACAAGCTGCTAGACTCAAGGCTAGCAAGGCTGTCAAGACAAGGTATCTTTTTTTCATTTCTACTCCTTTATTTCTAATAGTTTATCTACCTCTAATGATAAACGTTTGACTAATCTTTTAATCTCATCCGGTTTTGCTTGGCAGGTTTCTGAGGTCATTTCTTCAAAGGCAACCCACCAAACTGGCCCACGCCCCTTGAGTCCGTGAGCATTCATATCACCTCTTCGTCGTGGAAACAGATGCCAATGAAGATGGGCATCGCCATTTCCTAGCAGTTCGATATTCATTTTCTCAGCAGCAAAGGCCTTAGCAACTGCCTCTTGGACCATACTCATTTCTTCTAGAAAACGGAGTTTCGTTTCCTTTTCTAAATGGTGCAATTCGGTGACATGTTCCTTGGCTAGAAAGAGACTATAGCCTGCAAAATACTGATGGTCTCCAACCACAAGATAGCCTGTTTCCAACTCTTTGACAAAATAAGGATTTTCTCCCTTCTTGATGAGGTCAATTCTCTGGCAAATTAGGCACATATTAGTCTACCAATGCACTCTTAAGATAGGCATCAACCATACGTTCCGTTGCGACCACCGAGTCAATATGAGTGCGCTCATAAGAATGGCTAGACTCGATACCAGCACCGAGAAGAGCGTGTTTTACCTCTGCCCCTGCAGCCATAGCTGCTGAAGCGTCCGATCCATAAAATGGATAGATGTCCAGCTTAAATGGAATATCTTGCTCTTTCGCCAAGGCCACCAAGTGTTGACGGAAGTCATAGTGATAAGGACCTGAAGCATCCTTGACACAGATAGACACTGTGTATTCGTCTGTCTGCTGGTCATCGCCCATAGCGCCCATATCCACAGCCAGATATTCTACTACCTGAGCAGGAATATTAGAGTTAGCACCGTGTCCCACTTCTTCAAAAACTGAAAAAGCAAAATGGGTTGTAACTGGCAATTCAATCTTCTCTTCCTTATAAAGACGAAGCAGATTAAGCAAAATCGCTGCACTGACTTTATCATCCAAATGGCGAGACTTGATAAAACCTGTCTCTGTCACGACAGTTCGTGGGTCAAAGCTGATAAAATCACCGACCTCAATACCAAGAGCACGAGTTTCTTTTTCATTGGTCACTTTTGCATCCAAACGCACTTCCATATTGTCCTGCGTGCGTTCTGCAGTTCCTGCATCCTTGTAGACATGGCAAGAAGTTTGGTGGATAAGGATGGTTCCTGATACTTTTTCACCTGTGCTAGCCACATGAACGGTACAGTTTTCTCCTTCAATCATGTTCCAAGGAAAGCCACCGATACGGTCCAATTTGAGACGGCCGTCTGGTTTGACAGCACGGACAATAGCACCCAGCGTATCCACATGGGCAGTCACATAGCGATGCTCTTCATCATTTTGCCCTTTGATAGTTACATTGACACCACCCTTGGCTGTGCGAACCGGCTGGTAACCAAAACCTTCTAGAGTCTTGACTAAATAGTCTGAAATCTCACGAGTGAAGCCGGTTGGAGACGCAATGGCTGTCAGTTCTTTGATATATTCTACTGTTTGATTCATTTCTTCACCTCTTTTGCTACCTATTATAACACATTTATCATCGGATAAAAAAGAAAATCACTCCTGTAGACTTAGCTACAAAAGTGATTTAAGTGCTTATTCCATTTCAAAAACATCACTTTCTTGCTTATTTGGTAGAACCAATGAGAGCAAGATTCCGACAACGGCTGGTACCAACCATGGGAGTGATGCCTTGGCAAACGGAAGAGCGTTGACAAGATTTGCAAGAAACTCAACTTTAAATGAGCTTCCTAGTACGCTTGCAATGGCAATAGCTGTAACGACTGCAATTGTCAACTGCATACCTGGTTTTGAAAGAGCCACAAATTTGTTGACAATGACAATCATGACGATGGCAATCGTGATTGGGTACAAGATAACCAATACTGGAATTGAATACTTGATAATCGCATCAAGACCCAAATTAGCAATGGCAAATCCAATCAAGGTAAAGGCTGTCGCATAAACCTTGTAGCTGATTTGTGGGAAACGCTCATTAAAGAACTCAGCTGTCGACACAATCAAACCAACTGTTGTTGTGAAGCAGGTTACGGTAACCATAGCTGCAAGGAAGAGTTGAGCTGTTGAGCCAAAGATTTCTTGAGTGGCTTGTGACAAGATGTATACACCTGGTGTTCCACCCTTCATCGCTTCAGCTGGTACTGGGAAATGATTTCCAAGGAAACCTAACCCGATGTAAAGAGCGCTGAAGGCAAGAGCAACAACGATACCAACAACCCAAATAGTCGAAATGTATTCTTTCTTACTTGAAAATCCAAGCTGTTTCAAGGTTTGAACTGCGATTACGCTAAAGGCAACTGAGGCAAGGGCATCCAAGGTATTGTAACCTTCTAGGAATCCTGTACCAAAAGCAGAAGCTTGATAAGCAGCTGAAGCAGCTTGAGGTGTTGTCCCACCATATTTGAAAGCTCCTAGAACAACCAAGATGACAATCAAAATCGCAAAAACTGGCGTTAAGATACGGCCGATACGGTCCAAGATTTTTGATGGATTAAGCGAAATCAAATAGGCTGCCGCAAAGTAAAGAACCGTAAAGACAATCAAACCAAGACCTTTATTTGCATCCGACAAAAGTGGTTTAATCCCTACTTCGTAAGCCGTTGTAGCTGTACGTGGGATAGCAAAGAATGGACCGATTGACAAGTAAAGAACTGAGAGGTAAAGAGTCGCAAACCAAGGCGCTATCTTTGTTGAAATCTCGTGAATATATCCTTTAGGATTGAGCGTTCCAATAATAAGGGTCAAGACGGCGATACCAACGCCTGAAAAGACAAAACCTGCGATGGCAGGAAGAAAATGTTCCCCAGATAGAGCACCTAGAGAAGGCGGAAAAATCAAGTTCCCCGCACCAAAAAATATTCCAAACAGGAGCAAACCTGTTAAGGCACCTTTTTTAGCCATGTAAATCTCCTTCATATTTATAAAATAC
This sequence comes from Streptococcus mitis, assembly GCF_965111735.1. Taxonomy (GTDB): domain Bacteria; phylum Bacillota; class Bacilli; order Lactobacillales; family Streptococcaceae; genus Streptococcus; species Streptococcus mitis_DR. The sequence continues at coordinate 460,252 of NZ_OZ217346.1, read as the reverse complement.
TGACCTAGTATATCATGAATAAGAGTATGAAAAAAGCTTCACGAAGTAAATATTGAATGTTTTCAAGATTCAAAAAAATAAGAATTATCTAAAAACAAAACTCTCCTACCCAGATCACACCAAGTAGGAGAAATACGTTTAGAGTTCTTCAAAGGCAGTCATGCCACCTTGGACATTGATAACCTCATAACCTTGTTCTGATAGGAATTGGCAAGCACGCGCCGATCTCATTCCAGATTTGCAAATGACATAATGCAAGTGGTCCTTGTCCAACTGATCATAGGTATCAGTCAGTTGACTCAGAGGAAGATTCTGAGCACCTTCTAAATGAAGAGCTTCAAACTCATCCACTTCTCTCACGTCCACTAAAGAAAGTTGCTCATTTTGGTAAAGCTGGTAAAATGCGTCAAAGGCTATTTTTTTCATTCTTTTTCTCCTAATACTCTTCGAAAATCAAATTCAAACCACGTCAACGTCGCCTTACCGTACTCAAGTACAGCCTGCGGCTAGCTTCCTAGTTTGCTCTTTGATTTTCATTGACTATAAAATAGTTTTAATTCTTTTTTTCAAATCCGGCACCACTTCTGACTCAAACCAAGGATTTTTGGCCATCCAGATTTGATTTCGCGGTGAGGGGTGAACTAAAGGAAAATAGTCTGGCAGATAATCTTTATAGTGTTTTACTCTCTCTGTCACCTTGCCACTGATTTTCTCCTTTAAATAGTAGGCCTGGGCATATTGCCCAATCAAGAGGGTCAATTGAATATCGGGTAATTCTTGCAAGAGCTGTGGATGCCATTTTTCGGCAAATCCTGCTCGAGGTGGTAAATCACCTGAATTGCCATGCCCTGGAAAGTAGAAATCCATGGGCAACACTGCAAAATAACCTGAATTGTAAAAGGTGTCTTCATCAACACCAAGCCAGTCTCTCAAGCGGTCACCACTTTTATCTTTCCAATAAAGGCCTGCTTCTTGGGTTTTAAGTCCCGGTGCCTGACCGATGATATTGATGCGAGCAGTTTTTGGCGCCGCAAAGAGAGGTTCAATTCCGCGTTCTGTATAGCTAGCATTCTGCGGATCCGCCATAATGGCTTGCTTGATTCTTTCAATTTGAGACATCTGTTTTCCCTCCAAAAAGAAGTCCAAGCATAAAATCTCAGACTTCTATCGTTTTATTTGATCAATTCGTAAATAGCTTCGGCATAGATTGCTGCTGCGCGGAAGAGATCATCCAAGGCGATAAATTCATTAGCTTGGTGCATAGTGTCAATTGAGTCTGGGAACATGGCACCATAGGCAACACCTCGTTCTAGCAAGCGACCAAAGGTACCACCACCGATAACTTGTTCATGACCTTGAAGACCAGTTTGTTTTTCATAGACATTCAACAAGGTTTGCACAAGCGGATCTTCCATTGGCACATAGTGAGGGGTGTGACCGTGTTCAGAAAGGCTAACAGAAGCAACTGGCAAGTTTTCAAGGATTGACTTAATTTGTTCTGGACTTGTCCCTTTTGGATAACGGATATTAAGGGCAATGGTATTATCAGCACTTGCTTCATCAAAGCGGAAGACACCGGCATTCATAGAAAGGGCACCCATCTTTTCATCCACATGAGCAATTTTGAGGTTTTCACCCTCATGGTCGTTTAAGAGAATTTTACCAGCAATTTCAAGATAGTCTTTTGCAGGTCCAACAAAGTCAAACTGGCTGAGGAAGAGGGCAAGGTAGGTCGCACCATTGACACCTGAAGCAGGCATAGCACCGTGGGCTGATTTACCAATGATTGTCACCTTGTATTGACCAGCTTCTTCTTGAATTTCCCCTCTGAGTTTGTGTTCTGCAACAAAGGCATCTAGTTTAGCTTGCAAGTCAGCTAAGTCACCTGAAACAACTGCTGTTGCTGATTCAGGTACCATATTTTCACGCAAACCACCTGTGAAGCTGTGAAGACGAGCTGCACCTGCATTTTCACCTGCAAAGTGAAGGTATTCCGTGATATTTCCTTTTTCACCATTGATGATAGGGAATTCAGCATCTGGAGAGAAACCGAAGTCTGGTTTCGCAAGTCCTACGTGCTCGAAGTAGTAGTCCATGTCTGCCCAGCCTGATTCTTCATCTGTTCCGACGATGAAGCGAACTTTTTTAGAAGTTGGAAGGCCCAATTCTTTGATGATTTTCAAACCATAGTAACAAGCTGTTGTAGGGCCCTTATCGTCCGAAGCCCCACGCGCATAAAGGCGACCGTCTTTGATAGTCGGTGTGTAAGGGTCTGTGTCCCAACCACTACCAGCTGGCACCACGTCCATGTGGGCAAAGATTCCGAGAACTTCTTCTCCATCACCAAACTCAAAATGTCCTGCGTAGTTGTCAACATTTTTAGTTGGATAGCCATCACGGTCTGCGATTTCAAGGAATTTTTCCAAGGCTTTTACCGGCCCAGGTCCAAATGGATGATGGGCATCAACCTTGCTATCATCACGTTCTGAGTTGATTTCCAAAAGGCTAAATAAGTCAGCCAAGAGGTCTTCTTTGCGTTTTTCTACTTCTGCTGTAAAATCAATTGCTGTCATATTATCTTCCTTCTATCTTTTCTCGATGATTTCATCTACTGGCAAGCGGTAGCTTGGTTCTAATTTTTCGTCCGTATAGCCTACCGTAATCAAAAGTTCTGGGCGGAAACGGTCTTCGATATCCAAAACTTCATTGACTTTTGATTTGTCAAATCCAAGGATCATATTTGATCCAATTCCTTGGTCTGTAAGAGCCAGAATCAAGTTCATGGCAACTAAACCTGCATTGAGAGCCAAGTAGTCGCTGACCTGTTGTTCATTGTAACGGGCAAACTCAGCTGGCAAATTTTTCATGAAGTATTGAAGTTGTTCTTCAGAAAAGTTATTAGCACCACCAACTCGGGCAATCTTACGAGCACGTTTAGCCAAATCTGTGTCTGTAAACAAGGCAATAGTTACAGGCGCTGATGATACCTGTTCAAAGTTTGAACCGTAAGCCAATTTTGCTAGTTCGGCATTTTTCTCACGTACCACTACAAATTTCCAAGGCTGGCTGTTGTGGGCACTTGGGGCCAAGGTTGCAATTTCGATAGCCGTACGCACATCTTTTGGATCAACTGGCTTATCAGTAAACTGCTTAGTCGCATGACGTTTTTTGTTTAATTCAAGAAATTTCATAATCGATTTCCTTTTCTAATTCTACTGCTTCCATTCTACCATAATTTGAAAGAGCTTGCAGGGATTTTTCATAGGAAAAGTAATAGCAAAAAAACTGCTCCATGCAGTTTGTAGCAATTATTCTAGTTACTCACTATAAAATTAGCAAATGGAATCATACTGAGATAGCTTCTCCGTTGTCACTTCTTCCAACTTTTTCTTTACCTGACCTTTTATAGCCGTATCCATCTGTGATTTTATTTTCCCAATAGCGACTTTTGTCTCCTCCGCACTTTCTCTCACTTTTTCTTTATAATCTGTTTGCAAAGAATTTTTTTCCTTTAGGATTACTGTCGCCATTGTATAGATTCTGTTCCTCTCCATCATACGATACATCTGACGTAAAGCAAATTCATATTCTTCATCTGTATAATATTCATTCAATGGCGCGAGCATATGACCTCCTTAAATCTCCGATTGTCTGTTCTAACTCATCTTGCTTTTTACGATAATCTCTGTTTAACAAATCCTCTTGATACTGCAATTCATCTTCTCTACGCCTACACGCAAACTGAGAATCCTCCATCAATTGTTGTAAACTCCTATAAAACTGTTCTCCATCTTGGTAACTATATTGTCCTTTTTGAAGAAAAGCAGTCATCTTACCAGCTTCGTCTTCTACGATTCGGGCAAGGCGGTCTCGACGTTCATAGAGTTCATTGCGTTGATTTGTAAAAGTTGCTTTCTGCTTTAGATATTCATCTTCCAAATCATGATACTCTTTTTCTTTTGCTTTTAACTTTTGGAAGACTAAATCCGACTGTTCCATTTTCTAAATTCTCCTGCCAATTCCTTATCTGTAGCTAGTTTATTCTCAATGACTTGGATAATCTGTTGGTTAAGGGTATCAAACTCTGTGGCTAGTTTTTCAGCCTTTTGATTCATTTGCTCAAAATCTTGCTCAACTGAACCGACAATCGTAGCCTGAGTCACACCCGCAGACGCAAAAGTCGATAGGACTTCATCATAACTCAGGTATCGGAAACTACTAAAGTCAAGCTGATTCCATAGTTCTTGTGCTTTTGACACCACCTCCTCTTGAAGGTGCTTGATGTCGTCTGCACCAGCTCGAGCCGCATTAGCCATTCCTTCCCCTAGAGCCATTCCCTGCAAGCTATCCAAGTATATCTCTTCCCTACTTGACAAGCCATCTGCCGAGAGGTAGCTTTTGATTTTTTGGTAGCGGTACATACCTGCTGTTGCTTCTGCTATCGCCGTTACTTTGAGATTCGTAACTCGTTTTCCATCCAAATCAACTAACTGGCCATTCTCATCAAATCGCCACTGGGACAAGTTATGATATTCTAACTTGTCACCCCAGTTATCTTTTGCAGGATAGATATAGGGATAGATAGCTGTTTGAGTCGTATTTCCCGTAATATTACCAATAACATCATACTTATGACGGTAATTGCGAAATTGTTCTGGATGTTCTTGCATGTGCTTGATTTCTTCTTTCGAAATCAAGTTATGAATATCTGGCCCATTATACCCTATATTGGCATAACCTCGCTTTAAAGCGACATACATAGCCAGAGACTCTCCAAGCGAATGCCCCGCAGTTGTGATTTTAGCAGAGGGATATTTTTGCCTGACCTCTTCCTCCACCTCCTTGGCATAATTCAAAGCTGTCACAAACTGAGAATCTACTACTTTCGCAGAATTTAGTCCTGAACGAGACTGTAGTTTATCCCTCCCAAGCCCTAAAGACTGTACATCCGTATCAAGATCCTTTATGTCATCTTTATTCGTCCCTGCATAGGCAATTACTACATGACTATAATCCACATTTCCATTTTTATCCACAGTAGCAACCGCCATCGCCTGCATACCGTTGGAGATGTTGTCTACGGGTTTAGAGATTACTTTAAACCGATCGTTTGCAACTAATCGTCCCTCCTGAATAGGATTAGTAACCTTACCAGAGTCAACATCATAAACATCGTCTACTATATATCTGTAATCTTCTTCTGTAATCATATAGTTATCTCTCCCCTAAGTAAATAATTTTTACTGCTATATCATATCCAGCTTCTTCTTTGTGTTCTCTCTTTGTGAAGTCTGTCGGTGAATAATTGGAACTTCTTATTTTCTCATTCTCATTTAGAGAATCTATTTTGACAGATATATCATATTGACCATTTACTTTAGCAGTAATCCTCCAACTCCCCGTACTTTCATTTTTTTGAAATTCAACAAACTCCACTCTCTCAATCTTTTGTCCATCAGCTAAATCATAGTTACTTACTAAAAACTTTGCTACCCTCTCCTGTTCGATTCTCATTTTCTCTTCCAGCGTTTTTTCTTTTTGATGATTCAAACTAAACATCACGATTCCTCCTATAATACAGATTACTAAAGCAATAATACCCCATTTTTTGTGCCTATTCATTGACACACCTCCTTATATTATTCTATAAAACAACTAGCCTCAATTACCTTATAGTATAACATAAATGGCTTTTTTAATTAACCTTGGCATAATTCGAAGCTGTCACAAACTGAGAATCCTCCATCAATTGTTGTAAACTCCTATAAAACTGTTCTCCATCTTGGTAACTATATTGTCCTTTTTGAAGAAAAGCAGTCATCTTACCAGCTTCGTCTTCTACGATTCGGGCAAGGCGGTCTCGACGTTCATAGAGTTCATTGCGTTGATTTGTAAAAGTTGCTTTCTGCTTTAGATATTCATCTTCCAAATCATGATACTCTTTTTCTTTTGCTTTTAACTTTTGGAAGACTAAATCCGACTGTTCCATTTTCTAAATTCTCCTGCCAATTCCTTATCTGTAGCTAGTTTATTCTCAATGACTTGGATAATCTGTTGGTTAAGGGTATCAAACTCTGTGGCTAGTTTTTCAGCCTTTTGATTCATTTGCTCAAAATCTTGCTCAACTGAACCGACAATCGTAGCCTGAGTCACACCCGCAGACGCAAAAGTCGATAGGACTTCATCATAACTCAGGTATCGGAAACTACTAAAGTCAAGCTGATTCCATAGTTCTTGTGCTTTTGACACCACCTCCTCTTGAAGGTGCTTGATGTCGTCTGCACCAGCTCGAGCCGCATTAGCCATTCCTTCCCCTAGAGCCATTCCCTGCAAGCTATCCAAGTATATCTCTTCCCTACTTGACAAGCCATCTGCCGAGAGGTAGCTTTTGATTTTTTGGTAGCGGTACATACCTGCTGTTGCTTCTGCTATCGCCGTTACTTTGAGATTCGTAACTCGTTTTCCATCCAAATCAACTAACTGGCCATTCTCATCAAATCGCCACTGGGACAAGTTATGATATTCTAACTTGTCACCCCAGTTATCTTTTGCAGGATAGATATAGGGATAGATAGCTGTTTGAGTCGTATTTCCCGTAATATTACCAATAACATCATACTTATGACGGTAATTGCGAAATTGTTCTGGATGTTCTTGCATGTGCTTGATTTCTTCTTTCGAAATCAAGTTATGAATATCTGGCCCATTATACCCTATATTGGCATAACCTCGCTTTAAAGCGACATACATAGCCAGAGACTCTCCAAGCGAATGCCCCGCAGTTGTGATTTTAGCAGAGGGATATTTTTGCCTGACCTCTTCCTCCACCTCCTTGGCATAATTCAAAGCTGTCACAAACTGAGAATCTACTACTTTCGCAGAATTTAGTCCTGAACGAGACTGTAGTTTATCCCTCCCAAGCCCTAAAGACTGTACATCCGTATCAAGATCCTTTATGTCATCTTTATTCGTCCCTGCATAGGCAATTACTACATGACTATAATCCACATTTCCATTTTTATCCACAGGAGCAACTGCCATAGCTTGCATACCGTTAGAGGTGTTGTCTTTTGTACTAAGAACTCGAAAAGTTTGTCCATCTAATTTAAAAATCTTATCGTCTCTCCAAGGTCGTTTTACTTTTCCTGCATCAACATTATAAACTCCATCGACAATATCATTATAATTTTTATCTGTTATTTTCATCACTTGCTCCAATATTTCACTTTAATATTATCTATTGTTTGTTGATTAGTGATTTCATTTTTTTCTTGTAAATTTAATCTTTTATTCCAACTAATTACATAATTGTCAGTTTTATCATTAAATTTAAAGAAAGTAATTTCCATTTCAAGTTCTTTATTTAGAGTTAATAACGCAGTTCTTGAACCTGTTGTAGCATTATTTTCTACATCATTAAATTCTATTTCATTGATTCCCTCATAATGATTAACTAAGTACAACGCCATCCTATCCTGTTCAATTCTCATTTTCTCTTCCAATGTTTTTTCTTTTTGTTGATTCAAACTAAACATCACGATTCCTCCTATAATACAGATTACTAAAGCAATAATACCCCATTTTTTACGCTTATTCATTAACACACCTCCTTATATTATTCTATAAAGCAACTAGCCTCAATTACCTTATAGTATAGGACCAATAGTCGCTCTGGTCTTGTGCATTGAATTCAAGATTAGCATAGTTCACTCGCGATTTCCTTTTCTAATTCTACTGCTTCCATTCTACCATAATTTGAAAGAGCTTACAGATATTTTTCGTAGAGTTAATACTTCTTTCAAACACTCTGCTATTTATTCTAAGCTATTTAAGTAGGTATTCTTTGGATTTAAAGCAATCAAAAAGCAGGCGATCGAACACCTACTATCTTATACTATTGACCAGATGCATAGGGAGCAAGTGCTTTATAAGCCGACTCCAGCGCTTTCTTCATTGTGTCACGTCCAGTTTTCAACTGTTGAACAAATAGAGTACGAGTTTGTTCAGGCACTACTGTATCATCAGAACCAATACTTGAAAGACTTTCGTTAAATGACTCTCTTACAGTCTCCATAGACTTAATCGCTGGTTCAACTTGGGCGTTATATGCTTCTTTTCCACTATCTGGAATTTTCTCCCCAATTTCAACTGCATACTTTTTATAATTGTCGACTAATTTGCCAAAGACGTTCTTCACTTCTCCAACAGTTTTAGCATTCTCAATTTCTTCATCAGTGATCAAAACAACCTCATTATTTTCTGTCTTTGAACTTGACGTTGTTGATGAGGTCTCTGAAGAAGTTTTCTCTACAGAGCTTGAATTTTTAGTCGAAGAATCAGACGTTGTTTTCCCTGCACATGCTGCTAAAACAACAACAGATAAAAGAGCCATACTGGCTGTAATAATTTTCTTCATAATGTTCTCCTTTTTATTAAGAATTAAGCCCATTCTATAACAAAATAATTTCAATGTCAAATTTTAGCTAAGCCACCTTTTCTTCCTTATCATCTGACTCTTTTCTAAGAAATTCTACTACAAACCTCACTTCAAAATAAGAGCTACAGGCTTTATTTCTCACTTTGTAAAAAATCAAAAAATTTCTTCACATCCTCTGCATACCCATGCTTATCTATTAAGCTTGCTAAGAGTTCCAGATTGTGCCCCTGATAGTTATCTTCACGACGTAGCTCTTCATACATTTCGATAAAGGGAAGCCCCTTGGATTTGGCCAATTCTAACTCAGCCTCGTAATCATAAGCGACTTTACGAAATAGGATATTTACCAATTCCCCATCTTCAACTTCTATCACGACATACTGGGCACGGTGATTTTTTAACGCCTCCCAATTAAAATAGGGCATGCCAATCGACCCTGGATTGATGATTTGTTGCCCTTGACTGCCATAACGAAGCAACTGCTTGTGAACATGACCATAGACTGCCACGTCGGTTTCCGCATCTAGCAGTTGGTCAAATTTTTCTGTATCATTCCCAACCAGTAGGTCCCCACCATAGTTTTTGTCAGGTAAATTATGAGAGATAGAAAAGCGTAGTCCCTCAACTTCTTTCTTTTCCAGCAAAGGCAAGCTTCGTAGCCAGACAATCGTTGCAGGATCCATTCGCTCCATCAAAAACTGGGTCATGCGCATTGACTGGATTTCTTTCGGATGTTCCAAACCATATTCGCCATCCAAGGCCTCAAGGACACGATCATCCCAATTGCCTCGAACACTGGCTGTGATAGGAAGGTCCTTTAGCAGGGCGACCAAGTCATTCGCACCGGGACCAGGAAGAAAAATATCTCCCAGAAGCCAGTATTCACTGACTCCTTGATTTTTAGCATCTGCAATCACTGCTTCTAAGGCAGTTGTATTGCCATGAATATCTGATAAAATTGCGATTTTATGATTCATTGTGTTCTCCTTCTGTTTGGTAATCTACTCTTTCTTCCGCAACTTGAAGCAAGGCTTCTGCCTCCTGCGGGTTCAACTTCCTCTGCACAGCCTCTGCAACCGCTCTAGGTACTCCAACTTCGACAATCTCATCCACACTGGCTTCCTTGATTTTGGTCAAAGACTTGAAATGCTTCATGAGATTCTGCTTGCGTTTAGGTCCCAACCCTTCAATACCATCCAATTGTGATGAAAAGGAATTTTTGGAGCGCAGTTGGCGATGGAAAGTTATAGCAAAGCGGTGGACCTCATCTTGGATGCGTTGGAGGAGGAAAAATTCCTGAGAATTGCGAGACAACTCCACCACCTCCAACGGATCTCCAAAGAGTAATTCATGGGTTTGGTGCTTATCATTCTTTTGCAGACCTGCAATGGGGATATCCAAGCCCAGTTCCTCTTGTATGACTTGCTTGGCGATATTGACTTGACCTTGTCCCCCATCGATGACAATCAAATCTGGAGGAGTCAAACCGTCACGCTGTACTCGACCATAGCGCCTGCGAATGACTTCTCTCATACTCGCATAGTCGTCTGGCCCGACTACGGTCTTGATTTTATACTTACGGTAATCTTTTTTACTTGGTTTGCCGTTGACAAAGACCACCATGGCTGAAACAGGGCTAGTTCCCATGATGTTGGAGTTATCGAAGGACTCGATGCGAACTGGGGTCGGGATTTGGAGCAAGCGTCCTAGATTTTCAATAGCTCCTTGTATCTTTTCGACAGATTTTTCTAGCAGGTTGAATTTCTGCTCTAGGCTGACTCGAGCATTCTTTATAGCCAGATTGACCAGCTGCTTTTTCTCTCCACGCTGGGGTTTGAGAATCTTGGTGTCTACCAAAACCTTGACAGCTTCTTCGTCAATATCCTGCGGAATCAGCACCTCATTGGGAACTAGATGAGATTTTTCTTGATAGAATTGTCCCACATAGGTCAAGAAATCCTCATCCGGATCATTATAATAGGGAAAAAGATTGACATCGCGCTCAATGAGCTTGCCCTGACGGACAAAGAAAACCTGGACACACATCCATCCCTTGGCCACATAGTAGCCAAAGACATCACGGTTTTGGAGGTCCTTGGTCATGACCCGTTGCTTGGTTCGAAGCGTTCCAATGGCCTGAATCAGGTCACGGTATTCCGCCGCACGTTCAAATTCCATAGTCTGGGCGGCCGTTGCCATCTTTCCCTTGAGGTAATCAATAATTTTGTCATCCTGCCCTTTTAGAAAATCAGAAACCTCCTGAGCCATAGACTTGAAATAGTCCTCATCCTTCTTACAGATGGTGTGAGCCATGCATTGGCCGATATGATAGTAAAAACAGACCTTAGACGGTGGATTGGTACACTTACGAAAAGGAAAAATCCGATCCAGCAACCGCTTGATTTCATTGGCTGCGCCCACATCTGGATAGGGACCGAAATAAAGACCTCCGTCCTTCTTGACCTGTCGAGTAATAATCAAACGAGGATAGCGCTCATTGGTAATTTTGATGAAAGGATAAGACTTATCATCCTTGAGCATGATATTGTACTTGGGCTTATTTTCCTTAATCAGGTTGATTTCTAGGAGAAGTGCCTCAATATTGGACTCAGTAACGATAAATTCAAAATCCACTATTTCAGACACCAGAGCCTCTGTCTTAGTATCATGACTTCCACGGAAATAGGACCTCACACGGTTTCGCAGATTTTTAGCCTTTCCTACATAGATAATAGTGCCGTTTTTATCCTTGTGAATGTAGCAACCAGGGCTGGTCGGCAAGAGCTCTAGTTTTGATTTAATCAAGTTATTCATAGTTCCATTATAGCAAAAAAGAAGGGAAAGATAGTCCCCTACTCATTAGTCTAATATATTTTTCGAAGGTTTGCAACATCCTCTTCCTGGATACCATAAAAGGAACCCGCAGGTTGCATGACAGACTTCTCATCTGTATGGTCCAAGCCAATCGCATGACCCAACTCATGTTCTGCCGTATGGACAATGCGCTCATAGGAATAGCCATAGTTAGGATTGGACAGATAATAGTGATTCAACCGCACCGTGACAGACAATAATTGCCCCGTTAAGAGATTGGTCTGACTTTCCGCCTCTCCTGCCACAGGAGTACCTCCGTCATTCATCTCCGTAGCCAGGATATCCGCCTTGCTAGTCTCAGTCACGATTTCAAAGTTAAAAGCACCAGTTTGATTCCAGTTCTGAATTGCTTCTAAATATGCCTCTTGAAATCCTGAATCCATCTGGGGATCCAAGTAAATACGAGCAGAAGCCTGCGGCCACCTTCCTTCAGAATGCTGGTGGCTATCTGTCTGGTTCAACTTAGGCAGTTGCCCTGTTCTTTCCCATTGGTTGATGCTTTGTTGACCAATTTTTACTGACCGCTCTGCTTGCTTTAGCGCTTCTTGAAAATCCCCGTTCAGATACCAGAGAAATCCAAAAGCAAGAGTGCATAAAAGCAAAACAATCCAAACCAGGCGCCAAAACAAACGCAAAACAAAAGAAAAGAAAGCCCCTATCAAACGAAAAAGCCAACGCATATCTCTCCACCTTTCTAGCAAATAAACTTTATTTTACTAAAAGAAGCTGAAAGAAAGCTAAATTATGACAATCTCTCTTCTAATTTGAAATCGATTGGTAGGGTTGCTAAGAACCGTTCCAATTGTTTTTCCCAGTAGTACCACTCGTGAGTTCCAGCACTATGCCTATAGGTCACATTAAAGCCCAGTTTTTTGAGATTTTTCACTGCGAGATTATTGGCTTCGTACAAGAAATCCTGCTCGCCACACCAAGCCCACAGCTTGGTCTTTTTATCCGATTTTTTAGCCAGACTTTCAAGCGAATAGGGACTAGTTGTCCAATCTTTAATCTCTCCAAAAACACCTCTCCAGTAAGCTGGTGTCCCCAGATTTTGGCTTTCAGGAGAAAAATCTTGAAAACTAAGGGCGCCTGAAAAGCTAGCTGCACGAGAGAAACGATTTGTAGCAAGAGCCAGTTTAAAACAGCCGTAACCTCCCATAGATAGACCAGCGATAAAGGTCTTTTCACGCTTGCTAGTCATGTTAGGGAAGAAGCGTTTTAGAACCTGTGGCAATTCCACTGCTAGAGCTGTGTAATAGTCAAAACCATACTGGGTATCGGTGTACCAACCGTTGCTAGTATTGGGCATGACAACGATAAGATTGGTTCCTCGAAGCAAGCGTTCTACATTGGTCCGCTTGAGCCAACTATTATGATTGCCAGACATCCCATGCAAAAGGTACAAGACGGGAATATCTTTACACTCTGGTTCTTCCACTCGATTGGCATCGGGGTAAAGAACATTCACTCCCCACTCCATATCCAAAACTTGTGAGTAATACTCAATTTTCATTACTGCCATAATTTTTCCTCTATTTTTCTATAAGAAAAAGCCGAAACTCGACTTTCTCTCTGTTTATTTCAACGATTATTTTGCTTCCATGACTACTGGTAAAATAGCTGGACGACGTTTAGTTTGGTCAAAGAGATACTTGGTCAGATTATCACGAACCTTCCCTTTAAGATCTGCCCAGTCAAAGTCATCTCCTTGAAGATAATCTTCTACCGTTTGGTTAATCAATTCTGAACTTTCACGGAGAATATCGCGGCTCTTCTTGAGATAAACAAATCCACGCGTGTGAACACGAGCCTTGGCCACAATTTTCTTCTCACGACGATTAACTGTGATCGCGACGATGAAAATACCATCCTCTGACAAGACCTTACGGTCACGAAGGACCACATTGCCAACATCACCAATGGCATTCCCGTCAATCAAGACATCCCCTGCCGAAACCGCTCCAGCTGGGACAAAGTCCCCATTCTCATAAGCCATGCTGGTTCCCTTTTTAGGAATGAAAATGCGTTCTGGCAACATTCCAACTGCCATAGCAGCCTTAGCATGGGCATCCAACTCGCGGTATTCCCCTTGAATCGGGAAGAGATACTTGGGTTGCAAGAGATTAATCATCAACTGAAGATCACGCGCATTTCCGTGCCCTGATACATGTAAACTTTGGGTAATCAATTTGACAACCCCTCCTGCCTGATAAATCATATTTTCCACACGCGCAACGAAGGCTTCTTTAGCAATAGACGGAGCCGTAGCAATATAGACCAGGTCCCCATCCTTGATTTCTACATAACGATGGCGACCAATCGACATCTTACGAAGTCCATTGATAGGTTCACCCATACGACCTGTCTCAAGAATAATCAACTCATGGTCTTCAAAGCGAGACATATCTTTCGGCTTAATCAAGAGAATTTCGTTGGCTAAAGACAACTTCTTGAGACGAATCGCTGTGCGGACGATATTTTCAATATCAAATCCTGTCAAGACGATACGTCGACCTGTTTTATCCGCAGCGTCAAAAATCTGCTGGATACGAGAAAGGTTACTGGAAACAGCTGCAACGATGATACGACCTTCCCAGTCAGCAATGGTTTGGGTAATTTCATCCCTAACTTCACTTTCACTAGCCACCTGAATATTGCTGTCCGCATTGGCCGAATCACTGAGGAGAGCCAGGACGCCGTCACGACCGATTTCTGCCAAACGAGCGAAGTCTGTCGCATAGGATTCACTAGCTGTCTGGTCAAATTTGAAGTCACCTGTATAAACGATGCTACCTTCAGCTGTCTTCAAGACAATTCCCAGGCTCTCTGGAACGGAGTAAGTCGTAGGGAAGAAGGAAACCACTGTCCCACCAAAATCAATCTCCGTATTCTCATCAATGACATGGAAATCATTAAATTCCTTAACGGCATCATTTCCTTTGACAAAGAGTTTGGCCAACTCAATGGTCAACTCAGACCCAAATACAGGAACTTTAGCCTCTGCCAAGAGATAAGGCAGAGCACCAATGGCATCCGCATGCCCGTGGGTCAAGAAAACCCCAGCAATACGGTCGCTATTTTCAAAAAGGTAATCCATCTTTGGAATCACCACATCGACCCCTAATTGTTCATTTTCGGGATATTTTAACCCTACATTCAAAACAAAAATGGACTCTCCAATTTCAGCAATGTACATATTTTTCCCATTTTCACGTACACCACCAAGTGTTGTTAAACTAATATTACTCATTTTTCCTCCAAAATCTTAGTTTATCTTGATTATAGGGTTACTTACCCTTTTATTCTAAAAGCACTATTACCTTTAGCCGAATCTTTTCCTACCATTATACCATTTTTTTGATGATTTTCAAAATGAAGATTTGTTTTCAAAAAAGAGCTGGTTGCCCAACTCTTTCCTACGTCTATTCTTTTTCCATTAAAAAGTCATAAATTTCTTGCACCGTACCCAGCGCCATCATTTCTTGGTCTTTGACGGTTTGTTTGAGATTCTGGTAAATCTGACTCTCTCCTATCTCTCGCTTTGGCGCTTCTTTATTGACTGTCATCACACCATCTTCGATTGTCACAAAGCCTAGTTCTTCGAATACTTGAATCATCTTGACCAGCAAGATTTGTTGGATATTGAGATAAGCAGCCAAATCCTTCAGCTTGTAGCGAATATCAAACTCTGGAAACTGGTAAATGGTCTTGTACAATTTGGCAAACTGCTCTCTAGTTCCATAACCTGTCAGATAATAGGCCTTGTCAATATCATTTTTGAAATAGACAGCAGAAAAATTCTGCTCCTGAAAAATGGTCTTCAACAGAGTAATATCCTCAGGTATGGTTTTCACGACAACCGCTTCACTAGTCGCTAGATTCGGCAGTTCTCCAGCAAAATCCAAGACTGGAACTCCTTCTGGCAAGACTGCATTCTTCCCACGGATGTTAAAAAGCTGAACACCCTCCACACGCGCATCCACCATCATCAACTGGAGGGCAGTTTGGCCATTCCATTGGTTGACAGAGAGAGTCACTGCCAATTCCAATTGCTTGGTCTGTGAGAATTCAGTCGCCCTTTTCCCTTGGCCAAAGGCCACTACCTCAAAACTCGCCTCGCCTTTAGAAATTTTCAGCTTGAGATGGGCATTACTTGCCCCCATAGTACGGGCACTTTCGACCTGAAAATCCTTGATATAAAAGATAGGTTTCTGATTGTCCATGCCAAAAGGTGCCAAACGTTCAAAACTTTTGACCGTTTCCAAGCTAAGTGTCTCCAAATCTAGCTCTTCATCTAGATTTAACTTGTTCTTGCCAGCAGCATCTGCTCCTTTTTCACGGACATAATCTTCCAAAACCTGAGATAAATCTGAGAGTTTCTCAACTTCCAGCGTCATTCCTGCCGCACCAGCATGACCACCAAAGGCTATGAAGAGGTCTCTATGAGGATCCAGAGCCTCAAAAATATCGACCGCTTCCACGCTACGAGCACTACCCTTGGCACGACCGTCCTCTATATTGAGAACGATGACTGTCTGCCCTAGTTCTTCCAACAAACGACCAGCCACGATTCCTAGAACCCCAGGATTCCAGCCCTCCTTAGCCAAAACTTGGACCTTCTTCTCAGGGTCCACCATGGTCTTAGCTTCTTCATAGATAGACTGAACGATTTCCTTGCGCTCTTCGTTTTTCTGATGAATCATGAGAGTAATCTCATGCGCTTCTTCATCATCAAACCCAGTCAGCAAATCAATGGCAGGATTGGGATCATCCAAACGGCCCAAGGCATTCAAACGAGGAGCAATCTGGAAACCAACCGTTTCTTCTGTTACTTCATTAGCGGCAATCCCAGCCATATCCAGCATTTCTTGTAAACCAATGCGCTGAGTATGCCCCAGCATTTCTAGACCATATTGAACCAAAATACGATTCTCATCTGTCAAACTAACCATATCAGCAATGGTACCAATAGCGACCAAATCAAGCAATTCCACTTGTACTTCTTCTAACAGGGCACAAGCCAGCTTGAAAGCCACTCCGCAACCAGCCAAATATTTGAAAGGATAGTTCGCATCCGGATGTTCAGGATGGACAATAGCATAGGCATCTGGTAAGGTTTCAGGTATGGAATGGTGGTCTGTCACAATGACATCTACTCCCATAGACTGAGCCAGTTCAATGGCTCCGTGACCCGCAACTCCATTGTCCACCGTCACAATCAAGGAAATCCCTTCTTGCTCGATAAAGTATTTATAAACACTAGCATTTGGACCATAGCCATCAGTAAAACGATTGGGCAGATAAACCCGGCACTCGGCACCAAGCTGTTCCAAACTTTCCTTAACAATAGAAGCCGAAGTCATGCCATCCGCATCATAATCACCGTAAACGAGGATATTTTCTCCTTCTTCAATGGCCTGACGAATCCGTCCCACCGCCTTATCCATATCATGGAGTAGATAAGGGTCATGCAAGTCCTCCAAGGAAGGTTCTAAAAACTTCTTCAGACTTTCTTGGTCCTGAATCCCTCTCTCAAACAATAACCGAGCCACCTCAGGACCCAGTCCAGCCTTCTTGGCTATCTTTGAAAAATCCGCATCTTCTACCTGCGGGGCAAACTGCCATTCATAAGTAGGTGTTATCAAAAAGACATCCACTCTTTCTAAGAATTCTATTGCTTCATTATAACATGATTTAGACGTTTTCTCTATCCAGATTGCTTTTTTATAAAATTTTAGTGAATTTTTTCAGATATGATTTGACAAGACAAATTTTTTGGTGTAGAATCATGTTATAAAATCTAACACAAAGGAGATTCCTTATGGCTTTAGTAGAATTTGAACACGTCGAAAAATATTACGGGGACTACCACGCGCTCCGCGACATCAATCTCCGTTTTGAAAAAGGGCAAGTCGTTGTCCTACTCGGACCATCTGGTTCTGGGAAATCCACTCTTATCCGTACCATCAATGGTTTAGAGGCTGTCGACAAGGGAAGTCTTCTAGTCAATGGTCACCAGGTTGCTGGTGCCAGCCAGAAAGATTTGGTACCTCTTCGTAAGGAAGTCGGCATGGTTTTCCAGCATTTCAACCTCTATCCGCACAAAACAGTGTTAGAAAACGTAACACTAGCACCCATAAAAGTTCTAGGAATTGATAAAAATGAAGCTGAAAAAACAGCCCAAAAATATCTGGAATTTGTAAATATGTGGGACAAGAAAGATTCTTATCCAGCCATGCTATCTGGTGGCCAAAAACAACGGATTGCCATCGCTCGTGGTCTTGCCATGCATCCGGAACTCCTCCTCTTTGATGAGCCAACATCTGCCCTAGACCCTGAAACCATCGGAGACGTTCTGGCAGTTATGCAAAAATTGGCCCACGATGGTATGAATATGATTGTCGTTACCCATGAAATGGGCTTTGCCCGTGAAGTTGCGGACCGCATCATCTTTATGGCTGACGGAGAAGTTTTGGTAGATACGACAGATGTTGATGACTTTTTCGACAATCCAAGCGAACCTCGTGCCCAACAATTCCTCAGCAAAATCATCAACCACGAAAGTGACAAAGTCAAATAAGGAGGCGCCTATGAAAAAGAAATTCTTTTTATCCGCATTATTGATTAGCCTTTTCGGCCTTGCTGCTGCAAAACCAGTTCAGGCTGATACCAGTGTCGCAGACATTCAAAAGAGAGGCGAGCTGGTTGTCGGTGTGAAACAAGATGTTCCCAATTTCGGTTATAAGAATCCTAAGACTGGGACCTATTCCGGTATCGAAACCGACTTGGCCAAAATGGTAGCTGATGAGCTCAAGGTCAAGGTTCGCTATGTACCTGTTACCGCACAAACTCGTGGCCCCCTTCTAGACAATGAACAGGTCGATATGGATATCGCAACCTTTACTATCACGGATGAACGCAAAAAACTCTACAACTTCACCAGCCCTTACTACACAGATGCCTCTGGCTTTTTGGTCAATAAGTCTGCCAAAATCAAAAGCATTGAGGACTTAAACGGAAAAACCATCGGAGTTGCCCAAGGTTCCATTACCCAACGCCTGATTACCGAACTGGGTAAAAAGAAAGGCCTGACCTTTAAATTCGTCGAACTTGGTTCCTACCCAGAATTGATTACTTCCTTACACGCTCACCGTATTGATGCCTTTTCCGTTGACCGCTCGATTCTGTCTGGCTACATCAGCAAACGCACAGTACTACTAGATGATAGTTTCAAGCCATCTAACTACGGTATCGTTACCAAGAAATCAAATACCGAGCTCAACGACTATCTCGATAACTTGGTTACTAAATGGAGCAAGGATGGCAGTTTGCAAAAACTCTATGACCGTTACAAGCTGAAACCATCCAGCCATACTGCAGATTAAGGAGGACACCCCATGACAGATTTATCATCTTGGACAGCCTATTTTCAGGATTTTGGACAATTTTTCAATGGTTTCCTCTTCACCCTTGCCCTAGCGATTGGATCCTTTATCCTCGCCATGGTTTTGGGCATCTTCTTTGGAGCCATGTCAACCAGCAAACGTCCAATTTTGCGCATTTTAGCTCGCATCTTTGTGGAGTTTTACCAAAACACTCCCCTCTTGGTGCAGTTTGTTATCGTTTTTTATGGCCTACCTCTTATCAGTGACCACACCATCATGATTCCGATTTATTGGACAGCTGTACTCTGCGTGGGACTCTATCACGGCGCCTATATCGCTGAAGTGATTCGTTCAGGTATTCAGTCTATTCCTAGCGGTCAGATGGAGGCCGCCTTGTCGCAAGGTTTTACCTATATCAGTGCTATGCGTTTGATTATCTTGCCTCAGGCCTTTCGTATCATTCTCCCTCCTTTGACCAACCAAATTGTTAACCTCATCAAAAACACTTCTACAGTCGCTATTATCTCTGGAGTGGACTTGATGTTTGTGACCAAGTCTTGGTCGGCACTTAACGGAAACTACATTCCAGCATTTTTAGGAGCTGCCCTTCTCTACTTTTCTCTTTGCTTTCCTGTTGCCCAGTTTGGTCGCAAAATGGAGCAAGCCAATAAAAAAGCCTATTCACTTTAGGAGGTTACTATGGAATCCATTTTAGAAGTTTTGACCCCAGATAACCTAGTCTTTATCTTTAAAGGATTTGGCTTGACCCTCTACATTTCTCTGATTGCCATCGTCCTCGCTACACTTATCGGTACAGTTCTAGCAGTCATGAGAAATGGGAAAAATCCTATCTTGCGCATCATTTCCAGCATTTACATCGAATTTGTGCGTAACGTTCCCAACCTCCTCTGGATTTTCACTATCTTTTTAGTGTTCAAGATGAAATCCACACCAGCAGGAATCACTGCCTTCACTCTCTTTACATCAGCGGCCCTAGCTGAGATTATTCGAGGTGGTCTCAATGCCGTAGACAAGGGGCAGTACGAAGCAGGAATGTCACAAGGCTTCACTTCAGCCCAAATCCTCTACTACATCATTCTCCCACAAGCCATTCGTAAAATGCTGCCAGCCATCATTTCTCAATTTGTAACCGTGATTAAGGATACCAGTCTTCTCTACTCTGTTATCGCCCTACAAGAGCTCTTTGGAGCCAGCCAAATTCTCATGGGCCGTTATTTCGAACCAGAGCAGGTCTTCAGTCTTTACATCCTGATTGCCCTCATCTACTTCAGCTTTAACCTAGCCATTTCTAGCCTGTCTCATATGCTAGCAAAACGTTGGCAACAAGCTGCAGAATAATACTCTTCGAAAATCAAATTCAAACCACGTCAGCTTCACCTTGCCGTACTCCAGTACAGCCTGCGGCTAGCTTCCTAGTTTGCTCTTTGATTTTCATTGAGTATAAACAGCCACTCTCCAGTTCAATTGGAGAGTTTTTTGATGAGAGTAGATATTTATAGACCTCAATTTGACACCATACTTTTTCTATGATAAAATGTAACAAATTCGTTTACAACAAATCAAATCTTAATGAAATGGAATTTTCTATGAAATCACTCAAAGGAATACTCTTTATCATAGCTAGTTTTGTCTTGACTATTTTGACTTGGATGAACACTTCTCCCCAATTCATGATTCCAGGACTAGCTTTAACAAGCTTATCTCTAACTTTTGTCTTAGCCACTCGTCTCCCACTACTAGAAAGCTGGTTTCACGGTTTGGAGAAGGTCTATACTGTCCACAAATTCACAGCCTTTCTCTCTATCATCCTACTCATCTTTCATAACTTTAGTATGGGCGGTTTGTGGGGCTCTCGATTAGCTGCTCAGTTTGGCAACCTTGCCATCTATATCTTTGCCAGTATCATCCTTGTCGCCTATTTAGGCAAATACATCCAATACGAAGCTTGGCAATGGATTCACCGCCTGGTTTACCTAGCTTATATTTTCGGACTCTTTCACGTCTACATGATGATGGGTAATCGTCTCCTTACATTTAATCTTCTAAGTTTTGTTGTTGATAGCTATGCCCTTTTAGGCTTACTAGCTGGTTTTTATATCATTTTTCTATATCAAAAGATTGGCTTCCCCTATCTAGGGAAAATTACCAATCTCAAACGCTTAAATCACGATACTATAGAAATTCAAATCCATCTTAGCAGATCTTTCAGCTATCAATCAGGACAATTTGCCTTCCTACAGATTTTCCAAGAAGGTTTTGAAAGTGCTCCGCATCCCTTTTCTATCTCAGGAGGTCATGGTCAAACTCTTTACTTTACTGTTAAAAATTCAGGTGACCATACCAAGAATATCTATGACAATCTTCAAGTCGGCAGCAAAGTAAGCGTAGATAGAGCTTACGGACACATAATCATAGAAGAAGGACGTGAAAATCAGGTTTGGATTGCTGGAGGTATTGGAATAACCCCCTTCATCTCTTACATCCGTGAACATCCTATTTTAGATAAACAGGTTGACTTCTACTATAGCTTCCGTGAAGATGAAAATGCAGTCTATCTAGATTTGCTCCGTGACTATGCTCAGAAAAATCCTAATTTTGAACTCCATCTAGTAGACAGTAGGAAAGACGGCTATCTTAATTTTGAGCAAGAAGAAGTGCCCGAACATGCAAGCGTCTATATGTGTGGTCCTCTTTCTATGATGAAGTCACTTGCCAAACAGATTAAGAAACAAAATCCAAAAACAGAGCTTATTTACGAAGGATTCAAGTTTAAATAACCACTCATACTCTCCTGGAATTTCCCAGGAGTTTTTTCTACGCAATCTCAAAAAACACTGCCAGATTTCTAGCAGTGTTTTGACATTTCATTTGCAGGCATCTACCCCTCTTACTCCTTCATTTGACTTTCTGCATCAGCCACGACTTGTTCTAGACTGGTCTGCCCAAGTTCAGCCTCCATAGCCAGCTGAATTCTCTCCAATTTTTGATCCAAAACATCATGAATACGAGCTCCAACTGGGCAATTTGGATTTGGATTGTCATGGAAACTGAAGAGTTGACCTGTCTTACCAAGACACTCAACCGCTTGATAAACATCTAATAGACTAATATCCTTGAGATCCTTAACAATCTCTGTTCCCCCTGTTCCACGCGCGACTGAAATCAGCTCTGCCTTCTTCAACTGGGACAAGGTTTTTCTGATAATGACAGGATTGACCCCGACACTAGCAGCCAGAAAATCACTGGTCACCTTGCTTTCCTTCCCCTCGAGAGCAATGATTATCAGCATATGAGTCGCAATGGTAAATCTACTTGGAATTTGCATCCTCTTCTCCTTTTTACGAGGCTACCCTGCCTCTACTCTTCTTTTTCTTTTATTATACCCTTTTTGGTTGTAATGTCAATCATTACCACTTTTCAACCAAGCATCTAATTCCCTATCATAGCCCTCTTTCTGGGCCAATTCTCTCAGAAATTCCTGATTATGAGTATGATGGATACCATTGACCAGACTTTCATAATAAACCTCAAAATAGGGAAGTTTGAGGTCTTTAGCTAGCTGCAATTCAGCTGCTACATCGTAGTCCACCCGTCGGAAGTCCATATCTACCAAGCCCTTGTCATCAAACTCTAAAATCATATACTGAGCTCGCAAGTCCTTCCGTAACTGGGCATCTAGAAAGAAAGGCTGCCCAATCGAACCTGGATTGACAATCAATTGTCCACCAGTACCATAACGAAGCAACTGCTGATGAATATGACCATAAACAGCAATATCGCAAGGCGGATTGGTCACCAAGCGGTCAAAATCCTCTTGCGCTCCAGTATGAATCAACTCTCTCCCCCAGTTCTTATCAGGAAGATGGTGGCTAATTCCCACCGTCAAAGCCCCAAACTGACGATGAATCTGGAGTGGTTGATTGTGGAGCAGTTCAATTTCTTCTAGGGAAATTTCCTCTAAAACATACTGGCACTGGCGCAAGAGATAGCGTTGACTGGGGCGAGTACTATCCAATTCCTTACGGACACCATGCCAAAGACTGTCTTCCCAGTTTCCCAAAACTCTAGCCATAATCGGTAGTTGAGCCAACAAGTCCAAAATCCTTCTACGCCCTGTCCCCGGCATGAGAATGTCTCCCAAAAGCCAGTATTCATCCACTCCTAGCTGCCGAGCATCTGCCAAAACAGCCTCCAGGGCGGTGGTATTGCCATGAATATCTGAAAGAAGAGCTATTTTCGTCATATCCATCTCCTCGTTTCCTATTATATTTCTTCTTAGTATTATAACAAAAAATACTGTATAATAGCGTTCTTCAGCCCGCTCTTACTAAATCCAGAACACTACTTTTATCATTGTCAAGGCCTATCAATAAGATGATTTCACATTACTCCTAACAAAGCATAGCAAGCACTCTTTCAATGAAGAAAATTCAAAAAAATCTACAAATATCTTGAAAAATCTCACAATCATGCTATAATAATCCATAGAGACAAGTCACTTAGTTCCTTTCTACTAGAGAGTGCGTGGTTGCTGGAAACGCATAGGAGGCCTAAACTGATACTACTCTTGAGTTTTTATGAAAACATAAAACGGTGGCCACGTTAGAGCCAATCAGAGGTGTCCCTCTTTTTTGAGGAACATAAATGAAGGTGGAACCACGTTGCGACGTCCTTTTGAGGATGTCGCTTTTTGTTTTTCTAGCTTTCACAATCCTCTGTCCCTATTTTCAAAATAGGGGTTAAAACATTCGTCAATAATATAAGTAAGGAGAACATCATGATTAATATTACTTTCCCAGATGGCGCTGTTCGTGAATTCGAATCTGGCGTTACAACTTTTGAAATTGCCCAATCTATCAGCAATTCCCTAGCTAAAAAGGCCTTGGCTGGTAAATTCAACGGCAAACTCATCGACACAACTCGTGCTATCACTGAAGATGGAAGCATCGAAATCGTGACACCTGATCACGAAGATGCCCTTCCAATCTTGCGTCACTCAGCTGCCCACTTGTTCGCCCAAGCAGCTCGTCGCCTTTTCCCAGACATTCACTTGGGAGTTGGTCCAGCTATCGAAGATGGTTTCTACTACGATACTGACAACACAGCTGGTCAAATCTCAAACGAAGACCTTCCTCGTATCGAAGAAGAAATGCAAAAAATCGTCAAAGAAAACTTCCCATCAATCCGTGAAGAAGTTACGAAAGACGAAGCTCGTGAAATCTTCAAAAACGACCCTTACAAGTTGGAATTGATTGAAGAACACTCAGAAGACGAAGGCGGTTTAACTATCTACCGTCAAGGCGAATATATAGACCTCTGCCGTGGCCCTCACGTTCCATCAACAGGCCGTATCCAAATCTTCCACCTTCTCCATGTAGCAGGTGCTTACTGGCGTGGAAATAGCGACAATGCTATGATGCAACGTATCTACGGTACAGCTTGGTTTGACAAGAAAGACTTGAAGAACTACCTTCAAATGCGTGAAGAAGCTAAAGAACGTGACCACCGTAAACTTGGTAAAGAGCTTGACCTCTTCATGATTTCTCAAGAGGTTGGTCAAGGACTTCCATTCTGGTTGCCAAACGGTGCGACTATCCGTCGTGAATTGGAACGCTACATTGTCGACAAGGAGTTGGCTTCTGGCTACCAACACGTCTACACTCCACCACTTGCTTCAGTTGAGCTTTACAAGACTTCTGGTCACTGGGATCATTACCAAGAAGACATGTTCCCAACTATGGACATGGGTGACGGGGAAGAATTTGTCCTTCGTCCAATGAACTGTCCGCACCACATCCAAGTCTTCAAACACCATGTTCACTCTTACCGTGAGTTGCCAATCCGTATCGCTGAAATCGGTATGATGCACCGTTATGAAAAATCTGGTGCCCTCACTGGTCTTCAACGTGTACGTGAAATGTCACTCAACGACGGTCACCTCTTTGTCACCCCAGAACAAATCCAAGAAGAATTCCAACGTGCCCTTCAGTTAATTATCGATGTTTATGAAGATTTCAACTTGACTGAATACCGCTTCCGCCTCTCTCTTCGCGACCCTCAAGATACTCACAAGTACTTTGACAACGATGAGATGTGGGAAAATGCCCAAACCATGCTTCGTGCAGCCCTTAATGAAATGGGCGTGGACTACTTTGAAGCCGAAGGTGAAGCAGCCTTCTACGGACCAAAATTGGATATTCAAGTTAAGACCGCCCTTGGAAAAGAAGAAACTCTTTCTACTATCCAACTTGACTTCTTGCTTCCAGAACGCTTCGACCTTAAATACATCGGAGCTGATGGCGAAGAGCACCGTCCAGTTATGATCCACCGTGGGGTTATCTCAACTATGGAACGCTTCACAGCTATCTTGATTGAGAACTACAAGGGTGCCTTCCCAACATGGCTTGCACCACACCAAGTAACCCTCATCCCAGTATCTAACGAAAAACACGTGGACTACGCTTGGGAAGTGGCGAAGAAACTCCGTGACCGTGGTGTCCGTGCAGACGTAGATGAGCGCAATGAAAAAATGCAGTTCAAGATCCGTGCTTCACAAACAAGCAAGATTCCTTACCAATTGATCGTTGGGGACAAGGAAATGGAAGACGGAACTGTTAACGTTCGTCGCTATGGCCAAAAAGAAACACAAACTGTCTCAGTTGATGACTTTGTTCAAGCTATCCTTGCTGATATCGCCAACAAATCACGCGTTGAGAAATAAGAGATAAAACCTGGGATAAAATCCTAGCTACCTAAAAAGCAACAACTATTTCAGCTGTTGCTTTTTATCTTTTATTTAATCTGAGCTAGTAGTGATTGGTCAAACCACCACACAAGATTTGCTTTCATGAGTTGGATAAGATCAATATCCTCATTCCTTGTCTGCTTCATTTTCTTTTACGAGATCTTTTTGTGAATCCTTTTCAGAGAGTTTTTGATCGATATACTTGTTAATGGTTTCATAAAATTCCTTGGTCGTATTACTGTCTAATTTTGTCGAATTATGAACTTGATTGACTTTCAATTGAACAGATTGAATACCGTAAGAGGCTTGTTTTTGGTGGAGCGTTTCTAATTCTTCTTCTGAAATCGGATCTCCAACAACCGTCAAGACCAATTCATTGTTCCTTGACTTGTAGACTTGATTAATGACCGTATGATTGGCGAACTCTTTTCCTACAAACTGTTTGATTCCTTCTTTTCGCGCTTGATCTATCGTCAGAGTGACTGCTGAATAACTAGCTGGAAGAATCAATAATACAATCAAGGAGATCAAGCCAATTCTCATTTTAATATTTAGCTCTTTAAATGAACTTAAGGGAGATTTTCTCATCAAAATTCTTGTTCCAATAATGTTGGCTAGCATGATAAAGACACAGTTGATCAAGAAAAGATAGAGAGCCCCAAATAAAAATCGTACATTTCCGTTAGCTAAACCATATCCTGCAGTACAGATAGGTGGCATCAGAGCTGTTGCAATGGCTACTCCTGGCACGATATTGTTTGCTTCTTTTTTCCTTGACCCAATTACACCTGCTATCCCACCAGCAATAGCAATGAGAACATCCCAAATGGTTGGAGAGGTTCGTGCAATCAACTCGCTACTTGCATAAGATAAGGGGGAAATCCAGAAATACAAAGTCGAGACAAGCAAACTGACCAATATTTGAGTAAATAAAACCTCTAAAGATTGCTTGATTAAACGCGTATCAAAAATAGCTAAACCAAATCCGAGTCCAACAATCGATGTCATAAGAGGGGAAATCAGCATGGCTCCAATAATGACAGCTGTTGAATTCATATTTAAACCTATAGAGGCAATAAAAATCGCACACATCAAAATCACTGTATCTCTTAATCGAACATGAAGATCATCATATAATTTCTCACGGTATTCCCGTGTTGAATAATTGGCAGTCATTTGTCCTCTCCTCTTTCCTTATTTAAATCGGTATAATAATTAATAATAACAGCTGATAAACAGCCAAAAAATATGAGCCCATAAATCGTCAAGAAGACACTGGTAATCCTTCCAATCAAGGTCACAGCTAGGAGATCCCCGTAGCCGACAGTCGTCGAAGTCACAAAAGCATACCAAAGACCGTCTCCGTAATTTGTGATAGCAGGTTCAACTAGGAAAAGCACGCCTCCTGACCCAAAAACAAAGGTCACAAAACTCAGAGCAAACCGAGTAAAACCCGTAACCTGTATAATATGCCATAACATTTTTAAACGTCTCATTTGTTCTCCTTATTCATACTAGCTCCTGACCGAGCCGTTTTTTCCAATAATCAAAGTGAAGATAGGACATGATCTCCATCAGAGAAAGATAGACAAACTGATAGATCTGATTTAAGCTGATTATCAACTGATATTGTTTGAAAAATGACTGGAAGAAAGACCAGATATGACTGTCTTGAATCAGTCCCTTCTTAACATCAGACAGGATATTAGCTAAAGCTCCCAAGGACTGAAACGGTAAATCCTTGACATTTATATAGATCCGGTCCACCACATCATTCAGACTGGTATCTTGGATGGCATGAAATTCTCCAAAGAGAACTCCTGCCGCTCCAAGAGTAGAAACAAATTCCACCAAATAATTTCTGAGGAAATTTTCTCAACCTTTTCCCATAATGTGTTTAGTGCCATCCATAACGATCCCAACCAGAAAAAGGAAAGAAAACAAGCAAAGAAATTTTGCCGTAAATCCCAAAAAGCTTCAAGACTTGGTGTTGTTGGTTTTTCTAACTCTAAAATCAAGATGGTCATAATAATTGCTAGAACAGCATCTGTCAATACAATTAATCTGTCTTTCTTCATCGGATTGCATCCCCTTTCTTTTTTGTAACATTCTATCTTATCGCATAATATTGGATATTCTTTCATAATCCGACTACAAACAAAAATAAACCAAAAAGTCTGTCCCTATTATGCTATATTTAACTCTAGAAGTATTCATCCATCTAATTAATAAGTATATCATATTTCACAATAAATGAATACTATCAAAGATTCATCCCCTTTCACTTCATCATTTAGTGTTGCTTAGATTTATCAAAAACAACCAAATTTGTATTAATTTCAAGTATCACCTAGTTACAAAAATTTGGGGTGAACAGAAAAAGCATCCCGTATTTTTGATACGAAATGCTTTCAATAAGTTTAAATAAGTTTTAACGTTTACTAAATTGTGATGCTTTACGAGCTTTTTTCAAGCCTGGTTTGGAAAGTATGAATTTCAGTTGGACTAAAAACAGCGTAATATCAAGACTTTTCTCCGCTTTTATAAAAGCGTTTTTCCAATCAAATTCAACTAATTTTATCTAAATGGTGTGGATTTTACCCCCAAAATTACAGAGAATGGAGCTGATAAACACTAAACGTTCACACCATTAGTTAAATGATTTTTTTCATCATTTTTCTTAGATGATAGAACTTCTAATTTATTTCTTATTCAAGCAAAAACAACCTGCTATAAGTAAGAAAGAGGAAGATACAAGAAAAACACGGCGTAAAAACCGATTCAGTTCATTGTCCTCAATCCTTGTCTGCTTCATTTTCTTTTACGAGATCGTTTTGTGAATCTTTTTCAGAGAGTTTTTGATCAATATACTTGTCAATGTTTTCATAAAATTCCTTGGTCGCTTCACTATCTAATGTTGGCGAGTTCTGAACTTGATTCACTTTCAATTGAACAGATTGAATACCGTAAGAGGCTTGTTTTTGGTGGAGTGTTTCTAATTCTTCTTCTGAAATCGGATCTCCAACAACCGTCAAGACTAATTCATTGCTACTTGACTTGTAGACTTGATTAATGACCGTATGATTGGCGAACTCATTTTCTACAAACTGTTTGATCCCTTCTTTTCGCGCTTGATCCATCGTCAGAGTGACTGCTGAATAGCTGGCTGGAAGGACCAATAATACAATCAAGGATATCAACCCAATTTTCATTTTAATGTTTAGCTCATTAAATGAACTTAAGGGAGATTTTCTCATAAAAATTCTTGTTCCAACAATGTTGATTAGCATGATAAAGACACAGTTGATCAAGAAAAGATAGAGAGCCCCAAATAAAAATCGTACATTTCCATTAGCTAAACCATATCCTGCAGTGCAGATAGGTGGCATCAGAGCTGTTGCAATGGCTACTCCTGGTACGATATTGTTTGCTTCTTTTTTCCTTGAACCAATGAAACCTGCTATCCCACCCGCGATAGCAATGAGAACATCCCAAATGGTTGGAGAGGTTCGTGCAATCAACTCGCTACTTGCATAAGATAAGGGAGAAATCCAGAAATACAGAGTCGAGACAAGCAAGCTGACCAATACTTGGGTAAATAAAACCTCTAGAGATTGCTTGATTAAACGCGTATCAAAAATAGCTAAACCAAACCCCAGTCCAACAATCGGTGTCATAAGGGGGGAAATCAGCATAGCTCCAATAATGACAGCTGTTGAATTCATATTTAGGCCGATAGAGGCAATAAAAATCGCACACATCAAAATCACTGTATCTCTTAATCGAACATGAAGATCATCATATAATTTCTCACGGTATTCACGTGTTGAATAGTTTCCGGTCATTGGTTACTCCTTTTATTTCATATAATCTTGTTTCTGCATGGATGATGGTAGAGATACTTCTGTCCAATCTTACATATTTTTCTTCTCACCTGTTATTCTTTTGAAAATTATCCTTTAAGTATCCGTTAGTCCATCCTTAACATTATATCAAAAATTTTACAGTCTTTCTCTGACGAAATCTATCAATTGAATAGATAGAGAAACTTATCGTCAACCTCGTGGTAGCATCGACTACTTTAATAACCTCTAGAACCAAACTAAGCATATGATAATCAAAGGCCAAATGGAGAAATGCAAAAATTACAGGAAGGAAGCAAACTGTTAAGATTTGCTTATTAATGGTTTGCTTAATCTGCTTTTGATCTAGACCTACCTTTTCGTTCGTGGTCTTCACATCCCTCAGAGACTTGTTTATAGTAGATAAAATAATTTACTCATATATACAGTTAAAGATTAAAAAGCCCAGTTGTCTTATTCTGGGCTCTTATCTATCATGCTCACTCAATTATCAGATTCATATCGGAAAACTTAATTCTTACTATCGTTCCTTTTCCAACCTCAGACTCAATACGAATCTGGTGCCCCAGTTCTTCAGAAATTTTCTTAGATAGGTAAAGTCCAAGTCCAGATGACTGCTGAGTTAGGCGTCCATTGTAGCCTGAAAATCCACGTTCAAAGACTCGGAGGACATCACTGTTTTTTATCCCGATTCCCGTATCCTTGATACAGAGTTCCTGGCCTTCCATATAAATCTCCAGACCACCTTCCTTGGTGTACTTGAGACTATTTGAGATAATTTGTTCAATGACCACTAGTAGCCACTTCTTATCCGTCACGATTTCTTTATCAAGGTCATGTAGATTGACATTTAAGCCTTTTTGAATAAAGAAAAGAGCATATTTACGAATTATTTCCTTGACCAAGTCCTCAATTTGAACCTGCTTTAAGACCAAATCATCATGAAAACTTTCTAAACGTAGGTACTGTAAAACTAGATTGGTATAGGAGTCAATCTTGAAAATTTCCTGTTCTAATTGCTGCTTTAATTGGCGGTCATCTACTTCTGCAACTAAGAGTTGACTGGCTGCAATGGGGGTCTTAATCTGATGGACCCACAAGGTATAGTAATCAAGTAAATCCGTTAGTTTTCTTTCTGAATCTGACCTCTGCTGATAAAGTTCCATCTCACGCGCTTCTAGTTTCTCAGCCAAAACAATTTCCAATGGAGATTTGGCTTCTCTCTCCCCATAGAGAATTTCCTGGCGATAGACCTGCATTTCCACCAATATGTCCCAAGTGAAAAATAAGATGGTTACAAAGCAACACAGCAGGAAAAAGTAGAGAAAGTAAATTCCCAAACTGGCAAATAAAAACTGAAAGAGCAAAACCAGAAACGTCAAAGAAAGTAGATAGATAAAAAGACGACTACGGGAGCGCAGATAGGCTAGAAAAAATTGTTTCCAATCAAGCATGCTTCAGTCCGTACCCTATCCCTTTCTTGGTCTCGATAAATCCTACCAAGCCCTGCTCTTCCAACTTTTTACGCAATCGAGCCACATTAACAGAGAGCGTATTATCATCAATGAAAAAGTCACTGTTCCAAAGTTCCCGCATCAGGTCATCACGTGCTACGATATTGCCCGCATGCTCAAACAAAACTCGTAAAATCTGGAATTCATTCTTGGTCAAATTCAAGACTTGCCCTTGATAATGTAAATCCATGGATTTGGTATTGAGGATAACACCAGCGTATTCCAGTAAACTCTCGTCACGCCCAAACTCATAGGAACGGCGCAACAAGCCCTGAACCTTGGCTAAAAGAACCTGCTGGTCAAAAGGTTTGGTCACAAAGTCATCCGCCCCCATGTTGATTGCCATGACAATATCCATAGCCTGGTCTCTCGAAGACAGAAACATGATAGGTACCTTGGAAATCTTGCGAATTTCCTGACACCAGTGATAGCCATTAAACAAGGGCAATCCAATATCCATGAGGACCAGATGAGGCTCCGACTGGACAAAAAGACTCAAAACTTCCATAAAGTCTTCTACCAGAACCACTTCAAATCCCCATTCAGAGAGCATTTTCCCGACCTGTTGACGAATGACCTGATCATCTTCTACTAATAAAATCTTGTGCATGCGCTTCTCCTTTTCTATTATTATAACAGATTTTTCCATGCTAGAAGGCCTGAAACTGAATTTGAAAGGGCTTGTTTTTATCCAGTACAAACAGGCAATGCTACTAGCTAATTTGAGGGAAATTTGATAAGATAAATAAAAAGAAAGGAGCTCTTATGGCCAATATTTTTGATTATCTGAAAGATGTCGCATACGATTCTTATTACGACCTTCCTTTAAATGAGTTAGACATTCTATCCTTAACAGAAACTACCTACCTCTCCTTTGATAATCTAGTCTCCACAAGTCCTCAGCGACTTTTAGACCTGGCTCCTCAGGTTCCAAGAGAGCCTAACATGTTGACCAGCAAAAATCGCCTCCAGCTATTAGATGAACTAGCTCAACACAAGCGCTTCAAAAATTGCAAACTCTCCCATTTTATCAATGACATTGACCCTGAACTGCAAAAGCAATTTGCGGCTATGACCTACCGCCTCAATCTCGATACCTATCTGATTGTCTTTCGTGGGACTGATGACAGTATCATTGGCTGGAAGGAAGATTTCCACCTGACCTATATGAAGGAAATTCCTGCTCAAAAGCACGCCCTTCGCTATTTAAAGAACTTTTTTGTCCACCACCCTAGGAAAAAAGTCATTCTAGCTGGGCATTCCAAGGGAGGAAATCTAGCTATCTATGCGGCTAGTCAAATTGAGCAAAGCTTGCAAAATCAGATTACCGAAGTCTATACATTTGATGCGCCTGGTCTCCATCAAGAATTGACACAGACCGAAGGTTATCAAAGGATAATGGATAGAACCAAGTTCTTCATTCCACAAGGTTCCATCATCGGTAGGATGCTGGAAATTCCTGCCCACCAAATCATCGTTCAGAGTACTGCCTTAGGTGGCATCGCCCAGCACGATACCTTTAGTTGGCAGATTGAGGATAGACACTTCGTCCAACTGGATAAGACCAACAGCGATAGTCAACAAGTAGACACAACCTTCAAAGAATGGGTAGCGACAGTCCCTGACAAAGAACTCCAGCTCTATTTCGACCTTTTCTTTGGCACCATTCTAGATGCTGGGATTAGCTCCATAAATGACCTGTCTTCCTTCAAGGCTATCGAACACATTCATCATCTCTTTGTCCAAGCGCAATCCCTCACCCAAGAAGAAAGAGAAACCATGGGACGCCTCACTCAATTATTGATTGATACCCGTTACCAAGCATGGAAAAATAGATAATCCACATAAAAAACTCCAAGCAGGCAGATTCTGCTAACTCATGACAGAAAAAGAAGTTTAGCCTATACTGAAGGCGAACAATACCAAACCGTGGTGTTTAATAGGGCTTTTCCTAGCCTGTATAAAAAACTGGATGAACAAGAGTCGTGAGCTAATTCGAATATGCCTTGAGCATGAAAATATCTTACTAGTAGCCTCTTGTTCTATTGTTCAAATAGTTAACAGGAGGTTTTTATAATGGAAGTCATGATTGAAACGTGTTGTGGTATTGATGTCCACCAAAAATCCATTGTTTGTTGTATTCTAGACTGTCCACTAGATACCAATAAACCAAAGAAAATTCAGAAGAAATTTGGGACAACTACAGTAGCTCTTCGCAATGCCTTAGATTGGGTGGTGAAAAACCATATCACACATGTCTTTTTTGAAAGTACTGGGCAATATTGGCTCCCTCTCTTTACTATCTTTTCAGATTCTGATTTCGTCTTAGTACTTGCCAATCCTCAACATATCAAGAATGTGCCTGGTCGAAAAACAGACATGAAGGACGCTGAATGGATTGCTCAACTCGGCCGTTGCGGACTGATTGAACCTTCCTATATTCCAGCACCTGAAGTGGTACAGCTTCGTTTACTGACACGTCGCATGCGTTCTTACAAGCAGCGTCAAACTCAAGTCAAAAATGAAATTCACAATCTCTTACAACGGGGCCAATATCAAGCTAAGCAGTTATCTTTCTGATATTTTTTCTAAGACGGGGCAAGCACTTTTAAAATTATTCATTAACGGAGAAGCAATTAATGTAGAATCTGTTATCTCTTGTATCCAGAAGCGAGTGAAAGCAAGTCCAGAAGAACTCGTGGAAGCGATGGAAGGAAAGTTGTCACTAGAAGACCGCTTCCTCTTAGGCCAGAGCTTAGAGGAGTGTCAGATGTATCAGGAACTCATTGAAAAATTGACCGATGAGATTCAACACTACATCGAAAAGGAGTTTCCCTGAGGAAAATAGGATACTTCAAACCATTCCAGGTGTGAATGAAAACTGTGCTGCCACTATTCTAGCTGAGATTGGACCAACTGTTACGACCTTTCCATCCGATGCACACTTAGCATCATGGGCTGGGCTCTGTCCAGGGTCTTATGAAAGTGCTGGCATTAAAAAATCCTCACACATCACGCAAGGAAATCGCTATATCAAACAGGCTTTGACCCTGTCGGGATTAATTGCAGCACATTCTATCTAAGGATCCAGCTTTTTCTTCTTTTTACAATCGAATTTCCCAAAGAGGAAGCAAGAGGAAGGCGATTATTGCTTGTGCTCATAAGATTCTCAGAATCATTTACAAACTACTCTTCACCAAGCAGACTTATCAAAAAGAAAAGGCGCTAGGACTGAGGAAACAGTTCTAACGCCAAAACTAAAAAAATTTCAATTACAGTATAGCACAGGAAATGATTTTTTGAGCTTTTTACTGTCTTTTTTCAAATAAAGGAGGTTGGGACAATAGTCTCTTATCTCCAAAAAAAGCAACGGCAAATCCGTTGCTTTTTTGCATGGTTGCGATAGTCTTAGTAAAATAGAATTGCTTAATAAATCATTTAGAAAGGCCATCCCATGCATATTCACTATAACAAAAATCAAACAACTTTACCACTAGAAATCAGTTCTTTCTTACCACAAGACCATCTCGTCTTTACTATTGAAAAAGTGGTGAATACCTTGGAGGATTGTCACTTCCATGCCTTCTATCATGCCTTTGGTCGCCCGTCTTATCACCCTAAAATGCTTATAGCTACTCTTCTATTTGCCTATTCACAAGGGATTTTCTCTGGACGAAAAATCGAAAAAATGATGATTGAAAACCTCGCTATGCAGTACCTAACAGGACCGTTGGTTGTCAGCTACCGCACCATCAATCGTTTTCGAGTCGCTGAAGAGATGGAAGAACTCATACGTAATCTTTTCATGGACCTCAATCTTCGTTTAAAAATGGAAGAGTTAGTGACCTTAAATTGTCTGTTTATTGACGGGACTAAGATTGAAGCCAATGCCAACAAGTATAGTTTTGTGTGGAAGAAAGCGACAGAGAAATTCTCCGCCAAACTGCAAGAACAGATACAGAACTATTTTCAAGAAGAAATCACTCCCCTTATCTATCAAGCTATCGAACTGGATACACAAGAGCCTATCTCCTCAGAGCAGTTGCTTGCATTCGCTCAAGTCCTTGAAGGAGAATTGAAAAAATTGAACCAGGACATTGAGGAGACACCCGTTAAAGGGAAGGATGAACGTAAAACCCCGCGTCGTAAACTCAAGGAAGTCTTGCGTAAAGTCAAGGAGGATTTTTCAGTACGTGCTGAAAAGTATAAGAAGTATCAAGAGACATTTGAAGGGCGCAACAGCTTTTCCAAAACCGATCCAGATGACACTTTTATGCGAATGAAAGAAGATTATATGAAAAATGGCCAACTCAAGGCTGCTTATAATCTTCAAATCGCTACTGAAAACCAATTTGTTCTTCACTATGATGTCTTCTCAAATCCGACAGA
Organism: Streptococcus mitis; assembly: GCF_965111735.1. Classification (GTDB taxonomy): domain Bacteria; phylum Bacillota; class Bacilli; order Lactobacillales; family Streptococcaceae; genus Streptococcus; species Streptococcus mitis_DR. Next base: position 425,024 of record NZ_OZ217346.1, on the reverse strand, counting down.
CACCAAGACTCTTCTGCCATTCCTTGAAACCTATCCGCATGACTTGAAGACAGTTGTTGCAGATGCTGGATATGGAAGTGAAGAGAACCTCCTTCGTTTAGATGAAAAGGGGGTGAACCATCTGATTAAATATGCCATGTTTGACAAGGAACAGAAGAGAGGGTATAAACAGTCAGCTAGAAACTTAGCGAATTGGCACTATGATGACAAGGAGGATAGCTACACACATCCTGATAGCTGGTGCTATCGTTTTCACCATATCAAACATCAGAAAACACAGACGGACTTTCAACAGGAAATCAAGGTTTACTACGCTGATGAACCTGAATCAGCCCCTCAAAAGGGACTGTATATGAACGGACGCTATCAAAACTTGAAAGCTAAAGAATGTCAGGCGCTTTTATCTCCCGAAGGTAGACAGATTTTCGCTCAACGTAAGATTGATGTGGAACCTGTCTTTGGGCAGATAAAGGCTTGTTTGGGTTACAAGAGATGTAATCTGAGAGGGAAGCGTCAAGTGAGAATTGACATGGGATTGATACTTATGGCCAATAACCTCCTCAAATACAATAAGAGAACGACTCAAAATTAAAAAGCTAGAGTTCCGCAATTGGAAATCTCTAGCTTTTTTGTGGCTGAGAACTATTTTGTCTCAGGTTCTTTTCATTTATGAAATTGAATTCCTTTGTTTAATCTTTAATGATTAAAACATTAGTCTTCTTTTTTCTTGCGTGCCACAAGACCAAATCCGCTCAATACTCCAAGAAGTCCAAGAGCTGCTAGGCTAGAGTGATCTTCTGTACCAGTATTAGGAAATTCCTTAGCTGGTTTTGATGGTTTCGCAAGCTCTGGTTTCACAGAAGGAATAATTTTTTCATAAACATGAACTGTGTCGCCATTTGGAAGTTTCTTAGTCTCTACGAAGCGGTAATCTGGAATATCTCTCTTAGGAAATCTTTAAATTATATATAATATAAATCATTACAGTATATAATTTTATATGTTTTATCAGTAGCTGTATCGAATTCACACCCTTCTAAGCCATCTGAATGATAACGTATATTCTTCATTAAATAAACTCAAGGGTGAAGTTTTTTCAATTCCAAATTTGTAAAATTAAGCTAGACAGAAAAAGCCATCTATGTTAAGCTCAGATAAACTACCTCATTTTTCTGAAAGGAACTAACATAAATGACTTATACACATCTTACCACAAATGAACTCGTAATGATAGAGGTTCACTACAAATAAGGTATAAAAGCTCTTGGAAGATCAAAGCAGACCATCTATAAGGTTATCCAATTTTTCAAAGAAGGACTTTCTATATACTTTATTCCCCCTAACTGTGCTATACTTAGCTTAGTACATTCTTTGAGATTGGAGCTAGTATGAAAATCCATAAAACTGTGAATCCTATTGCCTATGAAAACACCTATTACCTAGAAGGTGAAAAACACCTCATCGTTGTTGACCCTGGTAGCCATTGGGAAGCCATTCGTCAGACAATAGAGAGCATCAACAAACCTATCTGCGCTATTCTCTTGACCCACGCCCATTATGACCATATCATGAGTCTGGACTTGGTTCGCGAGACTTTTGGCAATCCTCCAGTCTATATTGCAGAGAGTGAAGCCAGCTGGCTCTATACTCCCGTCGATAATCTCTCTGGACTTCCCCGCCACGATGATATGGCAGATGTGGTCGCAAAACCTGCAGAACACACCTTTGTCTTTCATGAAGAATACCAACTAGAGGAATTTCGTTTCACTGTCTTGCCAACACCAGGTCACTCTATCGGTGGTGTTTCTATCGTCTTTCCTGATGCTCACCTAGTCTTAACAGGGGATGCTCTTTTCCGAGAAACAATCGGACGGACCGACCTTCCGACTGGTAGCATGGAGCAACTCCTTCATAGCATCCAGACCCAACTCTTCACCCTGCCAAACTATGACGTCTATCCAGGGCATGGTCCAGCTACTACTATTGCTCACGAAAAGACCTTCAATCCTTTTTTCTAGCTAGCAAAAAACCAAGGAAACTTTTATCCTTGGTTTTTGTGTACTGCTATTTTGTGACTTTAGAATCTAGCCTAGTTTTAAATTTCATCAAATACTAGTTGACTGGTGCAAATTCTTTCCATTCAAATTTAGCTAAATCAAGTTCATTAGAAGAAATCCCTAAGATTTGCTCTGGCTTTTGATCACTACCAATTTGAAAGATTTCTTCTTTAATCTTCTGGACTCCGTCTTTATCAAAAGCATATAGACTTAAGTTCATTTCTGGTCGTGTTGACTGCCAGTCTGCATATCTGACTTGACCATTTTCATAGATAACTAAACTTGAACGAAAACCACCTGCAGAAGCTACATAAGCTGTATGAAGCAACTTGGGTTGTTTATTCTCTAAATAATAAATAGCTGAAACAAATTTTTCATCCCCAATAAGTAACTCGTCTTGACCATCCTTATTCAAATCAGCAATAACATATTTCCAATCTGGTGCATTTTTATAATCCATTCGAGAGAAAATCAAACCATATTCATCTGAAGCAATCTTGTGTTGTTTATTTTCCTCGTACAAATCTTCTCTATTACCTTGCTTTAAAAGGTCTGTATAATGATTGTACCGCCCTATTACTTCCTCGTACAAATCTTTTCCTGCTTCACTTTTCTTTTCCATTGTTGTTGACGGCGTTGCCATTGAAGAACTTGTACTAGTTTGACTCTCTGACTTCGTAGAGGTTTCCTTCTGTTCCTCTTTGGTAGAAGATGATTGTGTTGCCGAAGGTTCTATTTTTTCATCTTTTTTGTTTTCACCACAAGATGCTAAAACAAAAACAGTAAGAATAGCTGAAAATATCATTAAAAATTTCTTCATATTAACCTCTTTAACCCATCCTTTGCAGATTTACGGATTTTAGTATTAGATTCAATTCATTACCAAATAATCACGCGCTCCTCTGGCGAACGCCACATACCGTCTCCTTCTTTGACATCATAGGTTGTAAAGAAATCATCGAAGTTTGGTACTTGTACATTGACACGGAGTTTGGCTGGCGCGTGCACATCAACGCTAGCCAAGAGTTTCATAAATTCTGGACGACCTTTCATGCGCCAGATGCGACCGAAGTTATGGAAGAACTCTTCTGCTGAGAAGTCTGGTTCTCGCTTGGCTGCTTCAAGCGCTGCAGCGATTCCTCCCAAGTCAGCCACGTTTTCTGATACCGTCAATTTACCGTTGATGGTTGCACCATAAGAATCCTGTCCATCAAACTGGTCGATAACTTTTTGTGTTTTCTCCTTGAAGGCAGCATAGTCGCTCTCTGTCCACCAATCCTTGAGGCTACCATTTTCATCAAAGGAAGCTCCGTTGGTATCAAAGGCGTGGGAAATTTCATGGGCAATAACTGCACCAATCCCACCGTAATTAGCAGAAGATGACTGATGCAAGTCATAGAAAGGAGCTTGTAAAATGGCCGCTGGGAAGACAATTAGGTTCTTCTGTGGATTGTAGTAAGCATTGACCATATGAGCAGGCATGCCCCATTCCTTATAGTCTACAGGCTGGTTCCACTTGCTCCAACTGTGCTTGATTTCCACACGCGCAAAGGCTAGAGCATTGTCAAAAAGACTAGCAGTCTCATCCACTACCTTGTCCTTGTAGCGTGCTGGCAATTCTTCTGGATAACCGATATAAGGCTTGATGACATTGAGTTTGACGATGGCCTTATCACGAGTTTCAGGAGTCAGCCAGTCATTTTTAGCCAAGCGTTCCTTATAGACATCAATCATGGTTGCCACTTTTTTCTCTACATCTGCCTTAGCTTCTGGAGAGAATTTTTCATGGGCATACCAGAGACCCAAGGCTTGTTTGAAAGGACCTTGTGCTAGTTGATAAGCTGCCTTGACCTTGTCTTTTGCTTCTGGAACTCCTGAAAGCGCACGGCTATAGGCACCTGACAAGACACGGATTTCTTCTGTTAAATAGCTGGTTGAAAGATTGACAACACTCAAAATCAAGGTTGCCTTGAGAAGAGGCCAAGCTTCTTCACTATAGAATTGCTCTGCTGCTTGCCAGAAACGTTCCTCGTCTACGATAACCTTGTCTGGCACTTGTCCAAGAACTGCTTGGAAGAAGTCATCCAAAGGTAGGGCAGGCGCGAATTTTTTGAAATCTTCATAAGAATATGGATGGTAGAGTTTAGCATACTCTGAACTTTCTTCATTAGAGAGCACTACTGCCGCCACGCGACGGTCCAATTCTAGTCTTTTCTCCAGCAAGTCTTCAATTTCTTCATCAGAGAAATCATAAGCCTTGAGAAGATTTGCGCTAGTTTCTTTCCAAAGAGTCAAGAGCTCTTCGCGTTGAGGATGGTCTTCAGCATAGTAAGTCGTATCTGGCAGAATCGTGCTTGGAGCGCTAGCCCATAAAACGTTGATTCTGGCATCCATAAAGTCTGGCGATACACCAAAAGGAAGGAAGTTTGGTTTTCCAGCAAGTTCAAACTCTGCTAGTCTAGCTGTAAAATCTGCAAAAGTCTCCAATTCTTGGAATTCTTTAAGAAGTGGTAAGACAGGTTTGATACCGTCAGCTTCTCTCTTGTCAAAATCACGAACTAGGTGGTGGTATTTGACAAAGTTTGCCAAGATAGCATCCTCAGGCACCTCTTCACCTGCCAACCACTTGTCTGTTGTCGCCAGCATCAGGTCTTCAATTTCCTGGTCTAAATCAACAAAACCTCCAGTTTGAGACTTATCTGCTGGGATTTCTGCTGTTTTCTGCCATTCTCCATTGATTGCATCATAAAAATCATCTTGATAACGTGTCATCTTGTTCTCGCTTTCATTTTTTTAAGTTATTGCTAGCTTAACAAAAATTGCTTGGGAATGCAATTAAAAATGAACTTTCTCTTGCCATCATTTTTCAGTTATTATTTTAATTTTTTTAAAAATTAACTTGACTTAATTTTTTTTTTAATGTATATTAAGAGACAGGAGGAATATAAATTTATGATACGTATCGAAAACCTCAGTGTCTCCTACAAAGAAACGTTGGCACTTAAGGATATTTCACTAGTGCTCCATGGACCAACAATTACCGGTATCATTGGTCCAAACGGTGCTGGGAAATCAACACTATTAAAAGGGATGCTGGGAATTATCCCACATCAAGGTCAGGCATTTCTCGATGACAAGGAAGTTAAAAAATCCTTACACCGAATCGCCTATGTCGAACAAAAAATCAATATCGACTACAACTTTCCCATCAAGGTCAAGGAATGTGTCTCTCTAGGACTCTTTCCCTCTATCCCTCTCTTTCGAAGTTTAAACGCTAAACATTGGAAGAAAGTGCAAGAAGCCCTTGAAATCGTCGGGCTAGCTGACTACGCAGAACGGCAAATCAGTCAACTGTCTGGAGGTCAATTCCAGCGGGTCTTGATTGCCAGATGTTTGGTTCAGGAAGCCGACTATATCCTCTTGGATGAACCCTTTGTTGGGATTGACTCTGTTAGTGAGGAAATCATCATGAATACGCTGAGAGATCTGAAAAAAGCTGGGAAGACGGTTCTCATCGTCCACCACGACCTCAGCAAGGTTGCCCACTACTTCGATCAAGTCTTGCTTGTCAATCGAGAAGTGATTGCCTTTGGTCCAACCAAAGAAACCTTTACCGAAGCCAATCTCAAAGAAGCTTACGGTAATCGACTCTTTTTCAATGGAGGTGACCTATGATTGCAGAATTTATCGATGGATTGCAAAAATTCCATTTCTTACAAAATGCCTTGATAACAGCCATTGTCGTCGGGGTCGTAGCTGGAGCTGTAGGATGTTTCATCATCCTACGCGGGATGTCACTCATGGGAGATGCCATTTCACATGCTGTCTTACCAGGTGTAGCCCTCTCCTTCATCTTGGGCCTTGACTTCTTTATCGGAGCCATTGTCTTTGGATTGCTAGCTGCTATCATCATTACCTACATCAAGGGGAACTCGATTATCAAAAGCGATACCGCCATCGGCATTACCTTTTCTTCTTTCTTAGCCCTCGGTATCATCTTGATTAGTGTCGCTAAAAGTTCAACTGACCTTTTCCATATTCTTTTCGGAAATATCCTGGCCGTCCAAGATACGGATATGTTTATTACTATGGGTGTTGGTGCAGTCATTCTCTTGTTAATCTGGATTTTCTTCAAGCAACTCTTGATAACTTCCTTTGATGAACTCTTGGCCAAAGCCATGGGAATGCCTGTCAATTTCTATCACTACCTTCTCATGGTACTCTTGACTCTCGTGTCTGTGACAGCCATGCAAAGTGTCGGAACTATCCTGATTGTAGCCATGCTGATTACCCCAGCTGCAACTGCTTATCTGTATGCTAATAGCCTGAAAAGCATGATTTTCCTTTCCTCAACCTTTGGAGCTACTGCTTCAGTTTTGGGACTCTTTATCGGTTATAGCTTTAACGTTGCGGCAGGTTCTAGTATCGTGCTCACAGCTGCTAGTTTCTTTCTCATTAGCTTCTTTATCGCTCCAAAACAACGATATTTGAAACTGAAAAATAAACATTTGTTAAAATAAGGGGCAAAACCCCAATAAATTGGAGGATCTAATGAAAAAATTAGGTACATTACTCGTTCTTTTTCTTTCTGTCATTGCTCTTGTAGCATGTGCTAGCGGAAAAAAAGATGCAGCTTCTGGTCAAAAACTAAAAGTTGTTGCTACAAACTCAATCATCGCTGATATTACTAAAAATATTGCTGGTGATAAGATTGATCTTCACAGTATCGTTCCTGTTGGTCAAGACCCACACGAATACGAACCACTCCCTGAAGACGTTAAGAAAACTTCTCAAGCTGATTTGATTTTCTATAATGGTATCAACCTTGAAACAGGTGGCAATGCTTGGTTTACAAAATTGGTAGAAAATGCTAAGAAAACTGAAAACAAAGACTACTTTGCAGTCAGCGAAGGCGTTGATGTTATCTACCTTGAAGGTCAAAACGAAAAAGGCAAAGAAGATCCACACGCTTGGCTTAACCTTGAAAACGGGATTATTTTTGCTAAGAATATCGCAAAACAATTGAGCGCTAAAGACCCTAGCAACAAGGAATTCTACGAAAAAAATCTCAAAGAATATACTGATAAGCTAGACAAACTTGACAAGGAAGCTAAAGAGAAATTTAACAACATCCCTGCTGAGAAGAAATTGATCGTAACCAGCGAAGGATGCTTCAAATACTTCTCTAAAGCCTACGGTGTCCCAAGTGCCTATATCTGGGAAATCAACACTGAAGAAGAAGGAACACCTGACCAAATCAAGACCTTGGTTGAAAAACTTCGCCAAACAAAAGTTCCTTCACTCTTTGTAGAATCAAGTGTGGATGACCGTCCAATGAAGACTGTTTCACAAGACACAAACATCCCAATCTACGCACAAATCTTTACTGACTCTATCGCAGAACAAGGTAAAGAAGGCGATAGCTACTACAACATGATGAAATACAACCTTGATAAGATTGCTGAAGGATTGGCAAAATAATACTCTTCGAAAATCAAATTCAAACCACGTCAGCTTTATCTGCAACCTCAAAGCGGTGCTTTGAGCAACCTGCGGCTAGCTTCCTAGTTTGCTCTTTGATTTTCATTGAGTATAAGCCTCTGAAAAACGTCATTCTCACATGAGCTGGCGTTTTTTCTATGCCCATATTTCCGGTCAAATCATTGGAAAATTCCGGCTGTTTCAGCTAAAATGGAAGAAAAAAGATTGGAGTATCCTATGGTAACTTTTCTCGGAAATCCTGTGAGCTTTACAGGTAAACAACTACAAGTCGGCGACAAGGCGCTTGATTTTTCTCTCACTACAACAGACCTTTCTAAAAAATCTCTGGCTGATTTTGATGGAAAGAAAAAAGTCTTGAGTGTCGTGCCTTCTATCGATACAGGCATCTGCTCAACTCAAACGCGTCGTTTTAATGAAGAACTGGCTGGACTGGATAATACGGTTGTCTTGACTGTTTCAATGGACCTCCCTTTTGCCCAAAAACGTTGGTGTGGTGCTGAAGGTATTGAAAATGCCATCATGCTCTCAGACTATTTCGACCATTCCTTTGGACGTGATTATGCTCTCTTAATCAATGAGTGGCACCTATTGGCACGCGCAGTCTTTGTCCTCGATACTGACAATACTATTCGCTACGTTGAATACGTGGACAATATCAACTCTGAACCAAACTTCGAAGCCGCAATTGCAGCTGCTAAAGAACTAAATTAGAAGCCATTGTGGCAGATAGCTAGAGAAATCTAGCTTTTTTTGATATACTAGATAAAGATATTAGACAAGAGGAAGCGAATGACCCCGAATAAAGAAGATTATCTAAAATGTATTTATGAAATCGGCATAGACCTGCATAAAATTACCAACAAGGAAATTGCTGCCCGCATGCAAGTCTCTCCCCCTGCCGTAACTGAAATGATTAAACGGATGAAGAGTGAAAATCTCATCCTTAAGGACAAGGAATGTGGCTATCTACTGACTGACCTAGGGCTTAAACTGGTCTCAGAACTCTACCGCAAACACCGCTTGATTGAAGTTTTTCTAGTCCATCATTTAGACTATACGAGTGACCAGATTCACGAGGAAGCTGAGGTCTTGGAACACACTGTCTCTGACCTCTTCGTGGAAAGACTGGATAAACTGCTAGGTTTCCCTAAAACCTGTCCCCACGGAGGAACCATTCCAGCCAAGGGAGAACTCTTAGTTGAAATCAATAACCTGCCCCTTGCGGATATCAAGGAAGCTGGCTCCTACCGTCTGACTCGGGTGCACGATAGTTTTGACATTCTCCATTATCTGGACAAGCACTCGCTTCACATCGGTGATCCTCTCCAAGTCAAGCAGTTTGATGGCTTCAGCAATACCTTCACTATCCTCACTAAAAATGAAGATTTACAAGTGAATATGGACATTGCCAAACAACTCTATGTCGAGAAAATCAACTAATTTCTCAAGTCCCCCACTAACCCTGAAAGTTTAATTTTCAGGGTTTTATTTCTATCATTTGATTTTGCTTTTATTTTATTATAAAATCGATGTAAAAAACAAGAAAGATACCTTAAACTATGAAAAAATCACTAAAAATTTTTGCGACATCTAAATGGTTTGACCTCTTCGGAGTTGCTTTGGTCGTTGGAATTGCGATCGCATCTGGCTATCTTAACTCCCGTCTCGACAAATTCGTAGACTGGGGACCATGGACAGCTCTTGTTCCCTTTGGATTCATTTCCGTAACCAATGTTGGAATTTCCATGTTGTCCACTCGTTTCACGGGAAAATTAAGCAAATGGGGAAATTACTTTGGTATTGTTAATACGATTTTGTCCGGCACCATTGATTATATCCTGGGAAATAAGGCGGCCATCATTACCTATCCTGTCACCTTCCTCATTTATACCTTTGCTATTAAGAAATGGGAAGCTTCGCAAGAAGGTAGACCCAACCAAATGAGCCAAAAACAGTTAAAATTGGCGGCCATCATCATTTCCATCATCGCCTTCCTCTTTGCCTTTGTGACAAACTATATCGGCTATGGAGGAAAGATGAATCTCCTTGCCTACGTAACAACTATTGCCTTTGCACTGTCCCTCATTGCAAATGCTTTTAACGCATTGAAACTAACAACTCAGTGGGGCTTTTGGTTGATTTACAATTTCGTTCAGCTGACAAAAGCTGGTATTCAAGGAAACTTCGCCAATATCGGTAAATACATCTTTTATATCCTCAATGCAATCGGAGCTTTATTTGTCTGGAATGATGAAGAAGTTAGATAATAGAAGGAAACTTAAATAAAAAAGCAAGTCGACTTAATAGAATCTCCTTACTAAAATTTTTTATCATTTTAGTTGTATCTCCCATTCGTTTGGAGTAAAATGAAGCTAGATAAAAGAGGGAGGTCTTGTCATGAGAAAACTCTATAGAATCCATTTTACAACAATTGCAGTCATCGATTTGCTACTATTCGCATTTTTTAGCAAAAGACCCGAGACATCTTTGGAGTGGCTCTTGCTCTCTGGTTTTATTTTCCTCCTTACTCAAGGACTCCTGTTATTTCGCTTGGTTGTCCGACTCAAACATCAATTCGCTGAGATTTATCCTCAAATCAATAAAAAGATTCGCTTCTACTATTTAGGGATTCTCTCCATTGATTTTCTATTTTTTGTCCTTTTAACCTTCGTTAGTTCTCAGCGTTTTCTCTCTCTTATGCCAATCATCACTGCTTGCCATTCTACTTTATATTATATGACGGCCGACTACCTAAGAGACAACTATCCAGACTTTTACGACAAACATATCTCTTTATGGGAGTGTCTCTAAGGAAAAGGAGGGGTTATCATGAAAAAAATCATCTTCATCAAAACCACTCAACTCCTTGTCATTGATGGAATCATGCTGGCATTTTTGACATTTAAAGGGGGCTTACTTGGGACTGGATTTTGATTTATAGCGGTTGGCTCATTTTCTTTCATCCTGTGCTATTGACCTATCTTTCAAACCAACTTTGTGACCACTTTAGTCACCTCTATTCCCAGATTAGACCAAGATTCTGGCGTTTTGCCTTACAAATCCTTCTATGGGATAGCCTGATCATTCTCTCCTTGATATGTTTGAGTGGTGTGCCACTTTTCCTTCAGGGAACTCTCCTAACCCTAGGACACCTCATCCCTTCCTATCGCACCTGCCAAAGCCTGAAAAGAAACTTCCCCCAAGCATATCAAGAACCGATTGCATTTTGGAGTATTTTATGATAGATGAGAAAAACCAAGCCGGCTGGGCTTGGTCTTTCTTATCTATTTTTAGTATCTAGGATAATGGTAACTGGTCCGTCATTGACCAGCTCAACCTGCATATCAGCTCCAAAGATGCCTGTCTGAACGGGCACTTCTTGCGCTAATTTTTGATTGAAATCATCATAGAAGTCTGATGCCATATCAGGCTTGGCTGCCCCTGTAAAGGCTGGACGATTGCCTTTCTTAGTATCCGCAAAGAGGGTAAACTGAGAAATAGAGAGGATTTCTCCTTCAATATCTTTGACAGAGAGGTTCATCTTGCCTTCTGCGTCTGAAAAAATCCGCATATTGACCAGTTTTCTCACAGCATAGTCCAAATCTTCCTCTTGGTCCTCTGGTCCAACACCAACCAGCAATAAGAGCCCCTGATTGATTTTCCCCTGAACCTGACCTTCGATACTCACTTGGGCTTTTGTAACCCGTTGGATAATGATTTTCATAATAGCCTTTCTAGTAAGAGCTAGGACAATTAGCCATTGGTTCGTTTAACAGAGTAAACTTCTGGCACACTCTTAATCTTGTCCACGACCGTAGTCAGCGTCGAGAGGTTGGCAATGCCGAAGGATACATGGATATTAGCAAACTTCATATCCTTGGTTGGTTGAGCGTTGACTGTTGATATATTCTTGGTTGTGTTTGAAAGAACTTGCAGTACATCATTCAACAGTCCTGTACGGTTGAGACCATAGATATCGATATGAGCTACATACTCCTTATTTGAGTTTGAATACTGATCTTCCCACTCCACATCAAGGAGACGTTGCTCGTAGTTTTCTTGGGCACGCAGGTTCATACAGTCCACACGGTGAATAGCTACACCACGACCCTTGGTAATGTAGCCGACAATATCGTCACCAGGAACAGGATTACAACACTTGGCAATCCGCACTAGGAGACCTGAGGCACCTTCAATGACCACTCCACCCTCATGCTTAACCTTGAGGGTTTCTTTGTTTTCAACCTTGATCTCGCCACCTTTGACAAGCTCTTCTGCTTCCGCCTTGGCCTTAGCACGTTCTTCCTCACGACGTTCCTTTTCAGTCAGACGGTTAAAGACAGTAATAGCTCCAATTTCTCCAAAACCAATAGCCGCAAAGAGGGACTCTTCTGTCTTGTAGCTGGTCTTTTGCAGAACTTGGTCCATATGACGCTTGTCCATGAATTTATTGGCCACATAGCCGTTTTCTTGGAACTGAGCCATCAACATTTCACGACCCTTATTGATAGACAATTCCTTATCTTGATTTTTAAAGAACTGACGGATCTTGTTGCGGGCCTTGCTGGTCTTGACCATATTGAGCCAGTCACGGCTAGGTCCAAAGGAGTTCGGGTTGGTGACAATTTCAACCTGATCCCCTGTCTTGAGCTTAGTTGTCAGAGGAACCATACGGCCATTGACCTTGGCACCCGTCGCTTTTTCACCGACTTTTGTATGGATTTCGTAGGCAAAGTCAATCGGTCCTGAATCTTTGGGAAGGGAACGGACAGCTCCATCTGGGGTAAAGACATAAATCTCCTCAGCCAGATAGTTTTCCTTAACTGAATCGACAAATTCCTTGGCATCATCAGCCTGGTCTTGGAGCTCCATCATCTCCTTGATCCAGTTCATCCCAATAGCTGATTCCTTGCTGTTAACCTGCCCCTTGATGCCCTTCTTATAAGCCCAGTGAGCCGCAACCCCGTACTCAGCCACCTCGTGCATTTCCTTGGTCCGAATCTGGAATTCAATCGGCCCTTTTGGCCCATAGACAGTCGTATGGATAGACTGATAACCATTGGCCTTGCGGTTAGCGATATAGTCTTTGAAACGACCTGGCATTGGTTTCCAAAGTTCATGCACATAACCAAGCATGGCATAAACATCACTTTGGGTATCTAAAATACAACGAATAGCAATCAGGTCATAGATTTCCTCAAAACGTTTTCTCTTATCCTGCATTTTGCGGAAAATCGAGTAAATATGCTTGGGACGACCATAAATCTTCCCTTTTAAGTGACGATCTGTCGTATATTCCTCTAATTTTGTGACTACCTCATCCACCAAGGCTTCACGCTCTCTGCGCTTTTCCTTCATCATATGGGTAATCTTGTAAAACTCCGTTGGGTTGAGATAACGGAAAGACAGGTCTTCCAATTCCCATTTAACGCTAGAAATCCCCAAACGGTGAGCAAGTGGTGCATAGATTTCCATGGTTTCTTTGGAAATGCGCTCCTGCTTGTCTTTTCGAAGGTGTTTCAGGGTCCGCATATTGTGCAAGCGGTCAGACAGTTTGACCAAGATAACACGGATGTCCTCAGACATGGCCATGAGCATCTTGCGATGATTTTCAGCCAACTGCTCTTCGTGAGACTTGTACTTGACCTTACCGAGCTTGGTAACTCCATCGACAATCACGCGCACATCAGGACCAAACTCTCTTTCCAAATCGTCCAAGGTCGCATCAGTATCTTCCACCACATCATGCAAGAAACCACAAGCTACCGTTACAGCATCCAGCTTGAGCTTAGCTAAAATACCTGCCACTTGGATGGGGTGAATGATATAAGGCTCACCTGATTGGCGATATTGACCACAATGGCAATCCACCGCATAGACCAAGGCCTTATGGACAAAATGGACATCCTCTTCCGTTAAATATTCTTTGGTTAAAGCGACAACTTCTTCGCCTGTTAAATTCACTTCTTTTGGCATCTCTACTCTCCAATTCTTCCTACCATTTTATCACTTTTTTAAGAATATGAAAACTAGAAAATCCCAATCTTACTCTTGTAAAAGTATAAAAAACACTGCCAGATTTCTAGCAGTGTTTTGAGTTTTATTTATCTTAGTAAACTGTTTTTTCAGTTTCTACATCGAAGAAGTGTGCTTTGTTCAAGTCAAATCCAAGTTCAACTGTTGCACCTGTTTGCAAGTAGTCACGAGCGTCAACTTTAGCAACAAATTCATCTTTACCAACTTGGCAGTAAAGGTGAGATTCTGAACCAAGCAATTCTGATACAGAGATAGTAGCTTTGACAACTGATTCTGGGAATGTTTCAAGGAAAGCAGGTTCTGCATTCACGTCTTCTGGACGGATACCGAAGATCAATTCTTTACCATCGTAGCCTTTTTCACGAAGAACTTTCAATGCTCCTTCTGGCACTTTCAAGCGGAAACCGTCAGAAACAATTTCGCTACCAACCAATTTCACGTTGATGAAGTTCATAGCTGGGCTTCCGATGAATCCTGCTACGAATTTGTTAACTGGGTTTTTGTAAACTTCTTGAGGAGTACCGATTTGTTCTACACGTCCGATAGTACCTGTACCAGCAGGGTTCTTAGTTGCTGACATGATAACGATACGGTCTGCAAGTGTCATCGCTTCTGTTTGGTCGTGAGTTACGTAGATAGTTGTAGCTCCGATACGACGGTGGATTTTAGCGATTTCAGCACGCATAGATACACGAAGTTTTGCATCCAAGTTTGACAAAGGTTCGTCCATCAAGAATACTTTTGCATCACGGACGATGGCACGACCCATGGCAACACGTTGACGTTGACCACCTGAAAGGTCAGCTGGTTTACGTTCCAAGAACTCTTTCAATCCAAGGATTTCAGCTGCTTCTTGTACACGTTTGTCGATGTCTTCTTTGCTGTATTTACGCAATTTCAAACCGAAAGCCATGTTGTCATAAACAGTCATGTGTGGGTAAAGAGCGTAGTTTTGGAATACCATGGCGATGTCACGGTCTTTTGGAGCCACGTCGTTGACAACCACGCCATCGATAGATGCAGTACCTTCTGTGATGTCTTCAAGACCTGCAATCATACGGAGAGTAGTTGATTTACCACATCCTGAAGGTCCTACGAAAACGATGAACTCTTTGTCTTTGATATTCAAGTTGAAGTCTTCAACTGAATAGTGTTCGCTGTTTGGATATTTTTTGTAAATATTTTTAAGATTTAATTCTACCATGAGGTGAACTCCTTTTGTATTTTGATAGCTTTATTATAAATGAAAACGCTTAACTTTTCTATGGCAAGATGACCAAAAAAACAAAAAAGTTTTGTGCAACTTGCACAAAACTTTAGAGAATATCTGGTAAAATCAATTGATAACACAAGGTCAGGTCAGTCAATTCCTTCAACTGAAGCCCTGTCAATTCTTCCCACTTATCAATCTTGTATTGGAGAGAATTGCGGTGCAGATAGAGTTGCTGGGCTGTTTTTGTTAGGACAGCACTATTTTCCCAAAGGGAGAGAATGATTTCCTGAATCTGATCTTGATCCAAGATCATCTGGTGCAGGCATTCTTTAATGACTCTCAGGTCCACGAGCCTTTCTCCCATACTCCAAAGATAGAGCTGAGAAAAAGTATGAACACCTTGGTGACCCTGACGCCACCAAGTCTTGAACAAATCGCGCTCAGCTTTGATTAAGTCTGATAGGGCTTGATTTCCAGTCTGAGACCAAACCTGTCCTAACATGATAGAGAGGCGCAGTCCAAAGTCATACTCAACCGCTTCAATCGTATCACTTAAAATAGCTCGTACAGAAGTGTATTTATCTTGTTGAAGTACGAAAACATAATCCTGAGCTCCGACCTGAATCACCGTCTGACAGTTGGGAAAAAGAGTCCGCATCATATCCAGCCAAGAAGCTAGATTTTCCTGCTGAAAATAGGAAAGATGACAATAAACCAACTGAATCTTTTTAAAAGTTTTCGGCGCCTGTCCCTTCCCCTCAATCAGATAAGGATACCAAGGACTGAGCGAAATAGTTTGCTCCTGTTTGGTTAAGAGAGCTACCAGTTGTTTTTCACGTTCGCTAAGACTAGCTTCCTCCAGCAAAATCCACTGCTGAGAAGCTAAAGGGAGAGTGAGATAGCCCTCTCTCTTTACTGGTTGGTCTGAAATCTGAGCTTCAGGAAACCAGTCTTGTAGTTCTTTTGCCATCATGTCCTAGCCCTCCACTTTTTGGATGCACCAAGAAATTAAGGTTTCGAGGCGCTCCATATTTTCAGTCATATGGAGATAGCCCATCACTGCTTCAAAACCTGTGGACATACGGTAAGTCACCACATCAGCATTTTTGGCCTTGGTGTGGCTATTGGTATTGCGACCACGTTTGTAGATTTCTTCTTCTTTTTCCGTCAGGACATGCTCCTCCAACATAAGAGAAATCAGGCGAGCCTGAGCTTTAGCCGACACATACTTGGTCGCTTCTTGGTGGAGTTTATTGGGTTTGGTCATGCCTTTGAGGATGAGGTGACGACGAATATACATAGAATACACCGCATCTCCTTCAAAGGCTAGCGCAATCCCGTTAATGAGATTGACATCAATCACGTGTCCACCTCACTCCATCCTTGGTGTCAAGGAGCTTAATCCCTTGAGCAGCCAATTGGTCACGGATATGGTCCGCTGTCGTAAAGTCACGATTGGCACGCGCTTCTTGGCGTTTTTGGATCAAGTCTTCAATCTCTACATCCAAAACTTCCTCAACAAAGACAATTCCAAAGACTTCCAACATATCCGCAAGAGCTTCCTTAACACTTGCATCATAGTTACCTGAGTTAATCCATTTGGCAATTTCAAAGACTACTGTGATTCCATTTGCCGCGTTAAAATCTTCATCCATTGCTGCTACAAACTTATCTTTAAAAGCTTGCAACTCTTGAGCATCTACAGTTCCAGTAAATGGTTGCTCATAGGTGTTTTTCAGATACTTGAGATTAGTCTCTGCATCCCGCACCGCCTTTTCTGTAAAATTGATAGGCTTGCGGTAGTGTTGAGTCGCAAAGAAGAAACGAAGCACTTGCCCATCGAGCGTTTTGAGGGCATCATGGACAGTGATAAAGTTCCCCAAAGACTTGGACATCTTGACATTGTCGATATTGACAAAGCCATTATGCATCCAGTAGTTAGCAAAGGTCTTACCTGTTTTTGCTTCTGACTGGGCAATTTCATTGGTGTGGTGTGGAAACTCTAGGTCGGCTCCGCCACCGTGGATATCGATGGTATCGCCCAAAATCTCTGTTGACATGACCGAACACTCAATATGCCAGCCCGGACGACCAGGTCCCCAAGGACTGTCCCAAGAAATCTCGCCTGATTTGGCAGCTTTCCATAGAGCAAAGTCTACAGGATTTTCCTTACGAGCCGTTTCTTCATCGGTTCGACCTGAAGCACCTAGCTCCAAATCTTCCAAGGTTTTATTGGCCAACTTGGCATAGTTATGAGATTTTTCCACACGGAAATAGACATCTCCTTGACTCTCATAGGCAAAGCCTTTTCCAATCAAGTCTTCCACAAAGCGAATAATGTCAGCCATAAACTCCACCACACGCGGATGGCGAGTCGCAGGTTTGACGCCCAAGGCCGTCACATCCTCACGAAAGGCAGCGATGTACTTGTCCGCAACCTCCTGAGGCGTGATCCCTTCTTCCTTGGCACGGTTGATAATCTTATCATCCACATCCGTGAAATTAGAAATATAGGCAACTTCGTACCCACGATACTCAAAGTAACGTCGAATCGTATCAAAAGCTACCGTCGAACGGGCATTCCCTACGTGGATATAGTTATACACGGTTGGCCCACAAACATACATCTTGACCTTGCCGTCCTCAATCGGGACAAATTCTCGCAAATCACGAGACATAGTGTCATAGATTTTAATCATAAATCATAGTCAGGAAATCCAAAATCCAAGAACAATTAGTTTCATCACTAAGAGTTCAATTGAATTTCAGTCCGAATCTCTCTACACTTCGGAATCCCTTGCTCCTTTCTCATTCAGATAAACCACCTGAGTCTGTTTGACAAAGCCAATTTTTTCATACAAACGTTTGGCACCTACATTGCTATCTTCCACTGCAATCTGAAATTCCTTATCATTTTGCTCAATTAGTTGGTTGACAAGTGATTTTGCTAAGTAGCTTCCATAGCCTTTCCCACGTTCAGGTTCCGATATTGCTAAACCGTAGAAGTAATTCGTATCGCTCGATAAATCAACTGTACAAGTTCCAATGACCTCACCGTTTTTTAACAAAATATACAAGCGACTTTCTGGATCCTTCAGAGCTTCAGCGACATATCTATCTACAACTTCTCTAGATTCATGCTCTTCTGAGAATGCCTGAAATTTTAACTGACTGATTTGCTCCTGATACGAACTATCTGCTAACAAAACTTCAAGATTAGAAACCTTTGCTAACGGATAAGGTCTTCTATCCTTACCTAACCAAGTTTCTGTCTCTTCATCCTCGACCAATCCCCGGTTGCTGACAAAATCAGGATGGCGGTCTAGAAAAACACGCTCTGTCTGAAAAGTAACTGAACGAATAGGGAAAGAAGCCGTTTCTCTCTCAAAACTAGTAAACAATGCACGCGCAATTCCCTGACGGCGATGATCTGGATGAACCAGTATCGTCACTTCCACATCTTGGTCATCTGCATAGACAGTTAAGAGACCAACAAGTTCGCCTTTTTCATAATAAAGGAAAAAGGCGGGCATGTTTGGGTCAAAATTAAGCATGTTGGAGAGATAGGGATCACGATAGGTACCGTCATAGTTTTGGCAACAGTTAATTAGTTTTTTCGCCTCAGATAGCTCCTCTTGGCTTAACTTGTTTCTTGCTTGAATCATATAGGTATCCTCTACAACCCAGACGATCTGTGACTGGCTTCTTTAGCCTGCTCGAGTTTATTGACATAATACTCTCGTTTTTCTTCGACTTCGTGAATGACTGGCTCATCCTTCTTACCATGAACACGAACAATCTTGGCCGGAATCCCGACAACCGTCACATCACTAGGTACGTCTGCCACAACAACTGCTGCTGCACCGACCTTGGCATTTTCACCGATTTCCACTGGTCCGATGACTTGGGCATGAGCTGATATGAGAGCTCCCTTTCGAACGGTTGGATGGCGTTTGCCACAGTCTTTCCCTGTTCCCCCAAGAGTCACTCCATGATAGAGAAGAACGCCTTTTTCAACAATCGCTGTTTCCCCAATCACCAGACCAGAACCGTGGTCGATAAAGACACCTGAATCAATCTGGGCACCTGGATGAATCTCAATCTGAGTCCAAAAGCGCCAAAACTGACTGTGCATACGAGCCAGGAGTTTGAAGCCATGCTTCCAGAGAAAATGCGAGAGACGGTGGGCCGCCAAGGCTTTGACACCTGGATAAGTCAGCAAAACCTCCAAAGTGGTGCGGGCCGCTGGATCATTTTCTTTCACGATATCAATGGTTTCGCGCCACCATCCCATACATTTCTCCTCTCTTATTCTGAATCTTTTGGTGTTTCTGTAAATTCTTTCTTAGGTTTGTGGTCCTTGTGATGACGTGGGCGGTGAGGACGCTCTGATTTTTCACCTTTTTCATCACGTTCAGGTTTTGGAGGACGAGGAAGAAGGGCTTTCATAGAAGCATCCACACGTCCTTTTTCATCAATCTTGATAACCTTAACATCAACTTCATCACCGATTGCTACCAAGTCTTCGACATTATTGGTACGCGTCCAAGCCATCTCAGAGATATGAACAAGGGCATCTGTCTTATCAAAGAGGTTAACAAAGGCACCAAATTTCTCGATACGAACGACTTTAGCACGGTAAACTTCATCCACTTTGGCTTCACGGACCAAACCAGCAATAATTTCTTTAGCACGATTGATGGCATCTTGGTCGCTAGAGTAGATAGATACATTTCCTTCTTCATCGATATCAATCTTAACGCCTGTTTCAGCGATAATCTTGTCGATGGTTTCTCCACCCTTACCGATGACAATCTTGATTTTATCCACATCAATCTTGATTGTATCAATTTTCGGTGCAGTTGGAGCCAATTCTGGACGAACTTCTGGAATGGTTGCTTCAATCACATCAAGGATTTCAAAACGAGCTTTCTTGGCTTGGGCAAGAGCCTCAGTCAAGATTTCTGCAGTAATCCCTTGGATCTTGATATCCATTTGTAGGGCTGTAATCCCGTCACGAGTACCTGCAACCTTAAAGTCCATATCTCCAAAGTGGTCTTCCAAACCTTGGATATCTGTCAATACTGTATAGTTGTTTCCATCTGAGATAAGACCCATGGCAATACCAGCTACTGGCGCCTTGATTGGCACACCACCAGCCATAAGGGCAAGAGTTCCCGCACAGATAGAAGCTTGAGATGAAGAACCATTTGATTCCAAGACTTCTGCTACCAGACGGATAGCGTATGGGAATTCTTCCAAACTTGGCAAGACTTGAGCAAGAGCACGCTCACCAAGAGCACCGTGACCGATTTCACGACGACCTGGCGCACCGTAGCGTCCAGTTTCCCCTACAGAATATTGAGGGAAGTTATAGTGGTGCATAAAGCGTTTCTTATACTCTGGATCCAAACCATCGATGATTTGAGTTTCACCCATCGGAGCCAAGGTCAAGACTGAAAGGGCTTGAGTTTGTCCACGAGTGAAGAGACCTGAACCGTGCACACGAGGAAGGAAGTCAACAACCGCATCCAAAGGACGAATTTCATCGACTTTACGACCATCAGGACGTACCTTGTCTTCTGTAATCAAACGGCGTACTTCAGCGTGTTCCATCTGTTCCAAGATTTCAGCCACATCACGCATGATACGGTCAAATTCTTCATGGTCCGCATATTTTTCTTCGTAAACGGCAGTCACTTGATCTTTCACTGCTTGAGTTGCAGCTTCACGAGCCAATTTTTCTTCTACTTGAACCGCTTTTTGGAGGTTGCTGTTGTAGGCTTCGATGATTTCTGCCTGCAAGTCAGCATCCACATGAAGCAATTCTACTTCTGCTTTTTCCTTACCGACAGCAGCAACGATTTCTTCTTGGAAGGCAATCAATTCTTTGACTGCTTCATGCCCTTTAAGAAGAGCTTCCAACATGATTTCTTCTGACAATTCTTTGGCACCAGACTCAACCATGTTGATAGCGTGTTTGGTACCAGCTACTGTCAATTCAAGAAGCGAACGCTCCGCTTGTTCTTGAGTTGGGTTGATGATAATTTGGCCATCTACATAGCCCACTTGTACCCCAGCGATTGGTCCGTCAAACGGAATATCTGAGATAGAAAGTGCCAAGGATGAACCAAACATAGCTGCCATTGGTGCAGAAGCATTTTCATCATAAGAAAGCACGGTGTTAATCACTTGGACTTCATTACGGAAGCCTTCCGCAAACATAGGACGGATTGGACGGTCAATCAGACGCGCTGTTAAGGTCGCATCTGTTGAAGGACGTCCTTCACGTTTCATAAAGCCACCAGGAAACTTCCCAGCTGCATACATTTTTTCTTCATAGTTGACTTGAAGAGGGAAGAAATCCCCAGTTGCCATTTTCTTAGACATAACGGCAGCAGTCAAGACAGTTGACTCACCGTAACGCACGACAACTGCACCATTGGCTTGCTTAGCAACCTGACCAGTCTCTACAATTAACTCACGACCCGCAAAAGTCGTTTGAAACACTTGTTTTGTCATTTTAATCCCCTTTGGATTGATGAAATTATACGCCTTGCCTACAAAAATCAGGATACAAAGGGCGTAAAGAATCCCGTATGAAAATAGGAGATTGACGCAGTGTGCGATGCACACCAGGAAATCTATCTTTTTCACTAGGGATTTAGCCCGTGTTCAACTATCTAAATACTTTGAAAAGTTTAAAAAATATTATTCTTTAGCATTTATACCTTTTATAGCAGATTTGAATAGCTAAGAATCTGTTTATACCCTCATCTTTGTATCAAGTACGTACAGAGTCTATTTTATCATATTTTTCTTAAAAAGTGCGGTCTTTACCATTAAAAAGGAACCATTCCCCTCAGCTGAGAAGAATGGTTTGCTTTTTATTATCCTAGAGACTGATGATTAAACAAGGCATGGGTTGCTTGGTGGATGTATTTTGCTGTTTCAGCATTGTTCATAGTGTAGAGATGCACACCTGCGACATCCTGAGTTACCAAGTCCACGATTTGGTCCACTGCATAGGCAAGTCCTGCTGCTCTGAGCGACTCAGGGTCATGCTCATACTTGTCTAAGATGGCTTTAAATTTGCGTGGAAGATGGATATTCTCACAAGTCTTCAAGAGGCGGAGAGCCTGATTTCGATTCAGAATTGGCATAATCCCTGCATGAATAGGAACATCAATCCCAGCCAAAATGCATTTATCTTGGAAATCATAGAAGCGCTCATTGTCAAAGAAAAGCTGAGTTACGAGGCTCGAACAGCCTGCATCCACTTTCTTCTTAAGATTTTGAATATCTGAAATCTGATTTGGTGAATCTGGATGTCCTTCTGGATAGCAAGCACCAACAATATCAAAGTGAGGAGCTTGCTCCTTGATGAACTCAATCAAGTCAGTTGCGTAGCGGAAATCCTTTTGTGGTTCCACATCAGGGATGATATC
This sequence comes from Streptococcus mitis, assembly GCF_965111735.1. Lineage (GTDB taxonomy): Bacteria > Bacillota > Bacilli > Lactobacillales > Streptococcaceae > Streptococcus > Streptococcus mitis_DR. Next base: position 402,768 of record NZ_OZ217346.1, on the reverse strand, counting down.
CCCACGAAGAGCCAAGATTTTCTGTACCCCAACCTTGTCCAAGTCAGCAAGAGTCTCAGCAACCTTTTCCTTGGTCAAATAGATAGCTGGCAAGTGAGCAATAGTCGGAATCGCCAAGTCATTTTGGATAAAGTCAGCCAAACGAACCGTCGTTTCCTTGATATTAAATTTATTATTGCTGGCAGTTACACTGATAAAGTGAGGGGCCAACTCCTGCATATCTTGAAGAGCAGAAATAATTTTATCATTACCCACAGCTGGGTTTGGAGGGAACACTTCAAATGAGAGTGACGGTGTTTGGCGTGACATAGTCTTATCCTTTTCTAGTTGTTTTCTTACTGATCAACCATGTATGGAGAAATGTCTTTTCTTACAATTTCTCACGCGCAGCTTTAGCTGCTTCCACAAGGCGGATCAAGCTTTCTTTTGTTTCTGGAATACCACGTGTTTTCAAACCACAGTCAGGGTTGATCCAAACTTTCTTGCTTGGCACTTTAGCAAGGATGGCTTCGATTGTGTTGTCGATTTCGCCTTCATTTGGCACACGAGGTGAGTGGATATCGTAAACCCCAGGTCCCACTTCTGTTTGGAAGTTTTTCGCTTTGAGTTCGTCCAAGATTTCAAGGTTTGAACGGCTTGCCTCAAATGAGATAACGTCCGCATCCATGTTGTCGATAGCTGGGATGATATCTGTAAATTCTGAGTAACACATGTGAGTGTGGATTTGAGTATCTGGCGCTACTGTTGAGTGTACCAAGCGGAAGGCAGGAATTGCCCAGTCAAGGTAGTCTTCGTACCAGTCGCTACGACGGAGCGGCAATTTCTCACGAAGAGCTGCCTCGTCGATTTGGATGATTTTCACACCTGCAGCTTCAAGGTCAAGCACTTCATCCTTGATAGCAAGGGCGATTTGAAGAGTAGAATCCTTGATAGAGATGTCTTCACGTGGGAATGACCAGTTAAGGATGGTAACAGGTCCAGTCAACATACCTTTAACAGGTTTGTTTGTACGGCTTTGTGCATAGCTAGACCATTTAACAGTGATAGGGTTAAGACGAGTTACATCACCCCAGATGATTGGTGGTTTCACCCCACGCATACCGTATGATTGTACCCAACCATTTTTAGAGAAGAGGTAGCCTGACAAGTTTTGACCGAAGTACTCAACCATGTCGTTACGCTCAAATTCACCGTGAACAAGGACATCAAAATCGATATCTTCTTGCCATTTAATCCATTCGTCAATTGTTTCAGCAAGGAAAGCGTCGTACTCTTCTTGAGACAATTCACCTTTACGGTAAGCCAAACGCTTCGCACGAACTTCTTTAGTTTGAGGGAATGAACCGATAGTTGTTGTTGGAAGAGCTGGAAGTTTGAAAGCGTCTTCTTGAATAGCTTCACGTTCTGCAAATGCTGGCAAACGAGTGTAGTCTGCGTCTGTCAAGCCAGCGATACGCGCACGAAGTTCAGCATTTTCACCCACACGTTCAGTCGCAAAGAGTTCTTTGTTAGCTGCAAGTGCTTCTTCTCCTTGACCATTGCGGATAGCATCCAAATCACGAATCTCATCTAATTTTTCAACTGCAAAGGCAAAGTGGTTCAAGATTACTGGTTCAAATTCTTCATTAGCAGTTGTAAATGGCACATGAAGAAGTGAGCATGAGCTTGTCAAGACAATGTTTTCAGCTGGGATTTGCTCAAGAACAGCCAAGCTCTTTTCGTAGTTGTTACGCCAGATGTTTTTACCATTGACAATACCTGCATAAAGAGTCTTGTCAGCTGGGAAGCCACCTTTAACGAGTTCAAGAGTTTTCTTACCTTCAACGAAGTCAAGACCAATGGCATCTACTGGCAAGTTTACAAGGTCAGCGTAAACGTCACGAACGTCTCCGAAGTAAGTTTGAAGCAAGACTTCAAGACCTTTTTTGTCAGCCAAAAGTTTGTTGTAAAGGTTCAAGAAGAGGGCTTTTTCTTCAGCTGTCAAATCTTTTACAAGAGCCGCTTCATCCAATTGGATACGAGTCGCACCAAGTTCAGCCAATTTAGCAAAAACTTCTTGGTAAGCAGCCACTAAGCTGTCTACGAAGTCTTCTGCTTTCACGCCTTCTTCAAAGTCTGACAATTGAAGGAAAGTGAATGGACCTACAAGAACTGGGCGAGTGTTCAATCCAAGTTCTTTTGCTTCTTGGAACTCATCGAAGATTTTGTGACCAGCAAGTTTGACTTGAGTGTCTTTTTCAAATTTAGGAACGATGTAGTGGTAGTTAGTGTTGAACCATTTCTTCATTGGAAGGGCACGAACATCCCCTTTTTCTCCTTGGTAACCACGACCCAAAGCGAAGTAGCGCTCAAGGTCAGACAAGTCCAAGTTTTGAACGGAAGCAGGTACCACGTTGAAAAGGAAAGCTGCATCTAGGAAGTTGTCATAGTGAGAAAAGTCATTTGATGGAATTTCAGTGATGCCTTTTTCTTTGACAATGTTCCAGTGTTTAGCACGCAAGTCTTTTGCGGCTGCCAAGAGTTCTTCTTCTGAGATTTCTTTTCTAAAGTATTTTTCAGTTGTAAATTTTAATTCGCGGAATTCGCCCAAACGAGGGAAACCGATGATTGTAGTTGACATGATGTGTCCTCCAAAATTTGTTGTTGAAACTATCTTAACAGAAAAGGAATCATCTGTATAATTGTAAAAAATTAGGCTTTGATATAGTTTGAAACTATATCTCCGTTTTAAACAAAAGAAAAAGACTTGAGACAAATGCCTCAAATCCTTTGTGTAGCTTGTTTTATAGCTGTATTTTAGTTAGACTGGTCAAACGTGTTATTAGTAATTCTTATAAGTGACTATGACTTGTTATTAAAAAAGACTATAAGTTGATTTTTCTTTTGTAATTCTGATATTTCCCTGAAAAGTGCGGACGGGAGGTAAAATTATCCAGTGGATGATTTTAGTCAACCAAGTAATTTCATCGCCATCAACTCTTTCTCTGTTCGAGGGGGACGACTGCTAATGTCTTTCCTAAACTGGCTAAAACTTTCAAGACTGTGTCCAACTGGGGGCTAGTCTTGCCTGTTTCCATCCTAGCAATAACCGGCTGGCTCACTCCACTAAGTTCTTCTAGCTTTTTCTGGCTGATTCCTTGTTCATGCCTAGCCTCAATCAGCTCACTCATAATAGCCACTCGCATATCACTTTCAAGGATTTCCTCCTTAGTAAATAGTTCAGACCGGACATCCTTCCAATTACTCCCAATGGCACTATTCTTCATCACTTAACCCTCTTTCTTTTAAGTCCTTCAGTTCACGCTTGGCTTTTTCAATCTCTCTTCTAGGAGTTTTCTGAGTCTTTTTGACAAAATGATGTAAAAGAACAAAACTACCATCAAGCCACGCTACAAATAAAATTCGATCTCTCAGTGGTCTTAGTTCCCAAATCTCATCTTCCAAATGTTTCATATAGGGTTCACCAGCTCTCGTCCCATGCTGACTAAGCAACTGGATATAGTCATTTAATTTATTGAGTTTGATGCGGCTATCCTTACTTTTCTGGCTAGCTAATTCTCTCATATAATCCAAGACTGGCTCATTTCCATTTTTGTCCTTATAGAAGTAAATCGTGTGCACCAAGCAACCTCTTTCCAATCAAATTATAACTCAAAAGTTATTGAAAGTAAAATCTTAACACTCATAAAAAGAAGACCTTAGAAAAACTCCAAAGGTCTCATCTTTATTATTCGAAAAAATTACGGGAAGAGTTATAAATTGAAGACAATCCTTACTATTATTCCAGCTCTATCCCCTTCTCTCGGAGATTTGCCAGACACTCCTCATAATAGGCATCGTCATGTTCGCTGTATATAGGACTTTTCAGCTTTTCCTCTACCAAATCTTCATAAGGAGGGCAAATTTTACCACGGTGGTTCTTGTCCAGCCACTCTGGACTGACATTGTAGCCACGGCTAGCCATTTCCTTCATGATCAAGCGATGATAGGCATAGAGACGATAGGGCGAGTGGGTAAAGACATAGTCAACCGTTGCATGCTTTCTGCCCCAGCCATTGCCACGCAGGGCACAGCACTCTCTATGTTGTCCCAAAAGTTGAGGACGCGGAAGTTGTGAAATCAAATCCTCATGCCAAAGTCTCATGGGAGTCTCCTTTCAGTAAAGTCGAATGTTGCAAATAGGTATTTGGATAGCGATCAAGCAAGTCTCGAGTCTTAGTAATCAAGTCTTCCTTAGAAGCCTGACCAAAGCGGTAGCGATCAAGCAAGAGCATATAGTCCTTGCGCTCAGCATCTGTCGCTTTCTTTTTGAAATAGCCCCAAATATGCTGAAAGGCATTGCAAACCTGACCCCTGTGTTCTGGGATTTGACAGGCGCGGTCAATCATCTCTTGAACCTTACTCAGCTCCACCACTTCTTGCTTGAGATACTGGCGAAGCTCATTGTAAATATTGCTGGAATGGCTCAACACGAGGTATTTGTTTCTAGCCCAGAGTTGTTGGCACTGGGATTTTTGATTAGTTTGTTCCATCTTTCTCCTTGTTTTTTATCAGTTTCCAGGAAATATGGAAACAAAGTTTTATCTTAAAAATGAGCGAATTAATGACTTCACATGACTGAATGTATGAATCTTTTTTCTTCTTCTAAAAATTTCCTGACACTTAGGAAACAAAGTAATAATTCTCTTTTAGTTCTCGGAAACGGTCAAAACCTAGAATACCCTCATTTTGTAATCTGCCCAAAACGACACTAGGATGAATATCTATCTCCTCAGAAAATCGAAGGATATCTGTCTTATCAAAGTTTCCTTTTTCTACAAAAGATTGATAATATTCTGGTCTAATCAAGAAATCTTTTGCAAACTGGTCTGCCTGTTCCTCAGAACGAAGATAGGACTCACTGTTTCCTTCATCAGATGAAAAATCATTTTCCAGAATGTGCCCAATCTCATGGAATAGTGAGAACCAGAAAATATCTGACGCTTTGTTACGATCCGTAAGTAAAAGCAAGGCACTACCATTACTGAATTTTTTAGTCGCTCCATTTAGATTGGCATTTGGCAAAGCAGGTAGACCGACTAGGACCACACCACAGTCTAGCAAGATATCATACAAGCATTGAGGGAAAACTTCTGGATTTTGTCTTGTCAACTTTCTCAACACAGGCAGGCTTCTCTCTAGCTTTCTGCGATTTAACTTAGTTGTCGTTTTATCACGTGCTTTTTTAGATGCCAACTCCAGCATGATATTAGAGTTTACTATACTTTTAGTTGTAAACTCACGCGTATTCCGATAGCTGACTAAATGGTTAAAAGATGTAAGGTTTTCTAAACTTGCCACCCCTAGAATCTTGCGAAGCTCGATAATCTTTTCCTTCAAGCTATAGCGTTTGTCTGTAACGTAGCCTTCTTCCTTAAAATACTTGAAATCAATCATCTCACAGATTTCTTTCTCGCTACCTTCTTCTAGCTCTTTTTGTTCTACAATCTCTGCAACTTTTACATCATAAGCATTCTGAAGATTAAGCCAGGTTTGCATGGAAACTCCGCTTAGCTTGGCTAACTTATGAGCCGTTTCCTTACTAATGGACTCCTCTGCATTGACCAGCTTGCTGATAGTCTTTGCCGAAACTCCCAAACGCTCCGCAAATTCTTTCTGCGTTACGTTATAATCTTCAATCAACTCTTCAACGTACTGACCTGGATGAAAAGCAATCAGGTCTTTGTATTCAACAATTTTATTACTCATAGTGATTGCTGACCTCCTCTATTTTTAGGATTTCGATTTCAACAGGACTTGGAAACACCTTTTCTAAATCCTCCTCACGAAATTCCACAATCAACCGATAGGAACTCTTTCGACCATCTATATCTAAAGCAAACTGTCCCTGTCTCTTTCCCTTAAGTTGGTGAAAGTGATATTTAGGAAAAGCTGTCACACTAGCCAAAGAATCCGCCACTTCCAAAAAGTTGATCAACTGATGCAATTTTACAGCAATCTTATCCGAAAAATCTTTTTTCGCCTGTCTCAGCTCTGTGCACTGCTTTTTAACAGTTTTGTTTGTATAGATAAGCTTCATATGTCCCTTTCTGTTCAAATTAAATTACCTAATAGGTAATTTAATTATACCATCTTTAGAAAACAAAAACCAGCCAAAAGTGAACTGCACCCCAAAAGTTAGACAGAAAAAAATCTAACTTTTGGGGTGTTTTTACTATGAAATTAACTTATGGTGATAAAGTTCAGATCTATGAATTTAGAAAGCAAGGTCAAAGATTCAAACAGCTTTCGAAAAGATTTGGTGTGGATGTTTCTGGTCTAAAATACATGGTGACATTGATTGACCGTTATGGAATAGAAATCGTCAAAAAAGGGAAGAATCGTTACTATTCCCCAGAATTAAAACAAGAAATAATCGATAAAGTTCTGCTGGAAGGTCGTTCACAAAGAAGTGTAGCTTTGGATTATGCTTTGCCTGATCGTTCGCTGTTGAAAAATTGGCTGGCGCAATACAAGAAAAACGGGTATACTATTGTTGAGAAAACAAGAGGGAGACCAGCTAAAATGGGACGTAAACGAAAGAAAACTTGGGAAGAAATGACAGAATTAGAGCGACTTCAGGAGGAGAATGAACGTCTACGTACCGAGGTGGCCTACCTAAAAAAGTTAAAAGAGTTAGAGGAAAGGGACGAAGCCTTAGAGCGAGAAAGGCAGAGACAGTTAGAGAAATGGCTTCAGGAGGATTTCGACTAGATTTACTTCTTGAAGTGGCTCGTTTACCTCGCTCAACTTACTACTATCAGTTGAAGGAACTAGATGGACTTGACAAAGATAAAGAGCTTAAAACCGAAATTCAGGCCATTTATAATGACCATAAAGGAAATTATGGCTATCGTAGAGTTACTCTTGAACTAAGAAATCGCGGTTTTGTGGTGAATCATAAAAAGGTCCAACGTCTGATGAAAGTCCTTGGTTTAACAGCTCGAATTCGTCGGAAACGAAAGTATTCTTCCTATCGAGGAGAGATTGGCAAGAAAGCAGAGAATCTCATTCAACGTCAGTTTGAAGCATCAAGGCCAATGGAAAAGTGCTATACCGATGTGACAGAATTTGCCATTCCAAATAGCACACAGAAACTCTATTTATCGCCTGTTTTAGATGGCTTTAATAGCGAAATTATCGCCTATAACCTTTCAACTTCACCAAACTTAGAACAAGTGAAAGCTATGTTAAACCAGGCCTTTACAGAGAAACACTACGAGCATACCATTCTCCATAGCGATCAAGGCTGGCAATACCAACACGATTCTTATCATCGATTCCTAGAGAGTAAGGGAATTCAAGCATCCATGTCACGCAAGGGCAACAGCCCAGACAATGGTATGATGGAGTCCTTCTTTGGCATTTTGAAATCGGAAATGTTTTATGGTTACGAGAAGCACTTTAGGTCTTTAGAAGACCTTGAACAAGCTATTGTAGACTATATTGATTACTACAACAATAAACGAATCAAAGTCAAACTAAAAGGACTTAGCCCTGTGCAATACAGAACTAAATCCTTTCAATAATTATTTGTCCAACTTTGTGGGGTCAGTACAAAGTTAATTTGGCTGGTTTTTCAAATCGGATTGACGTATCTAACTCCTTCCCCCATCACCCTTCAAACTCTTTCAAAAACTCTTTAAGTTCAGCATCGGCTTCTGGTGTGGTTCCGTGTAGTTGGCTGAGCATTTCAAGTAGAGAAGCTGTTTGCTTTTCAATCTCATCATTGGACTTGTTAATCTTACTGACTATATCTGTCAGTGGTTCGACTTCTTCTTCCTCAAAGGTATCTACATAGCGAGGGATATTGAGGTTATAGTCATTTTCGACGATTTCTTCATAGCTCGCTAGATGGGCAAACTTGTCAATCTCCTCACGTGACTTGTAGGCTTCCAGAATCTTCTCGATATGAGCATCCGTCATGATATTCTGGTTTTTCCCCTTATCAAACTCCTTAGAGGCATCAATAAAGTATACATCACGATTGGTACGGTTCTTTTTGAGAATGATAACCGTAGTCGGAATGCTGGTATTAAAGAAGATATTAGCTGGTAGACCGATAACTGTATCAATGGCTCCTTCTTCTAACAAGGCCTTGCGAATGGTTCCCTCCGCATTGCCACGGAAAAGAACTCCGTGGGGAAGGACGATAGCCATAACTCCATTATCTTGCTTGAGATGGTAGTAACCATGCAAGAGAAAGGCAAAGTCAGCCTTGGATTGGGGTGCCAGTTTCCCAAATGGAGAGAAACGAGGATCATCCATAAAGCCAGAGCTTGCTGACCACTTAGCAGAGTATGGAGGGTTCATGAGAACACCGTCAAAGTTGGTCGGCTCTTGAGTCGGCCAGTCTTCATCCAAGGTATCGGCATTGTGGAGGAATTGATTCTCAACTGGAACACCGTGCAAAATCATGTTCATCCGAGCTAAGTTATAGGTCGAAGTATTGAGTTCCTGACCAAAGTAGACCACTGTCTGTGGCTTGTGAGAGTATTTCTTGGCATTGAGCAAGAGAGAGCCAGAGCCCATAGTCGCATCATAGATGGTAAAGCCTAGCTGGTCCTCACGACCCAAAAAGGCAATCTGAGTCATAAGTTTGGCAACAGGCTGAGGTGTATAGAACTCACCAGCTTTCTTGCCCGAGTCAGTCGCAAACTGACCAATCAGATACTCATAGGCATCTCCCAGCATATCGCCAGCATGACCAGCCACATCTAGCACAGCCAACTCCTTCATGACTGCCGCCACCGTTTGGTTTTGCTTTTGCGGAGTCGCCCCTAGCTTTTTGGAATAGAGGTCAATATCTTCAAAGAGGTTTTCATAGAGTTCATCACTCTGCTCAATATCTCGAAAACCCTGAGCCAAATCTTCCAACTGGAAAGTTCCCTCATTAACACGTGCTACAAGAGCCGTAAAGGTCAACTCAGGCTTGATACTGTAGTTGAGTTCGTCCTTCATGACCGCAAGAAGATCCTCGTGGGTATCCGCATCCTCATAGTAGTTACGATAGACCTCAAGGGCAGCCTCTAGACTCTCACTCCCCTCCTCCATAGTCTCCGCCACGAAAAAGAGCATCTTATCTGACAGGTACTTATAAAAGACCATACCCAAGAGATAGGACTTGTATTCATTGGCATCCATCTTAGAGCGGAGAACATCCGCTGAGTTCCACAGGGCTTGGTAAAGCGACTGGGACGTTTGTGTTGTTTCCATAATGTTTCTTTCTAAATCATTTTCTTACTTTAATTTAATTTTTTTGCATGGTTAGCTTCCATTTTATGGTGAGTTATTGGATTTGTATATAACCGTCCAAGTGCTAACTTTAATAAACATGTTAATTTTCTATTACTATCAATTATAAAATTTTGATTATCGTCTAACTCAAACTCTTGATTAGGATACTGACTGTACGTTCTCAACAAAGTACTTTTAACGGCTATATCATTCAAATCTATTCCATAATCTTTTAAAACAGCTAACATCTTTAAATTATTGGTTTTTATCTTAAATTCCTTAACAAAACGTACTAGATTAAATTCTTTAAACTCATCAACTTCTGCCTGACTTGCTATACGATAGTAATCATCAAGCCCCTTAAATAAGCTACTAATCGTTCTAAAATTTTTGAAATACAATTTATCATTTCCATCAAAATAGGCATCGTTCTCAGATTTTAGTTCTATACCATTTTCAATAATTGTTCTTTCAGCTCTTCTATGTCTCAATTTCAATATTGACTTATCAACCAGTCTCTTTGATTGTGTAATTTTTTGAAAAACTAACCCATCATTTTCAACTTTACGAAAAATCAAGTCAATTTTTGAGAACTCTGCTTCATTCACATCATTTAAACCCACAGTATTTAAAAATTTATCTTCATATTCTTTGACCATAGACATATGCGAATCATCAATTTCCACATAGAACCATTCATCATGTTCTAATTTTATTTCTGGATCAAATTCTCTACTATTTTCAGGATCAATCTCCGGAGCAACTAATTCTGAAATATCTTCCGAGTTCTCCAATTTTCTATATATTTGACCTACTTTTACTAAAAACATACTATTCCTTCTCCAAAAAAGTAAAATTATTTATTCTAACAAGTCCTTTTATAGTCCCAGTTTCTTTAACATCTTTTTTCTTGCTATAAATAATAAAAACATTGCCGTTTTTATCAGTGACTCTGTAATAACGATATGAGAATAACCATATCAAATTAAAATAATACGATCTCTCCATAAGAATCCACCATATTAGAAAAATGAAAGCTATTACTATAATCCGATATAAGAATGTTAATTCACCTAAACCCAGCATAATTACAAAAAGACCTAAGTAAGTTGGAATGATTTCATTTTCTACTGGTTGTATACTTTCAACTTGAGCAGTATCATTTGCTTCTTTAAATCTTATCAAATACTGTAAGACTCCAAAAGAAAAAGAAAACATTAGAAAAATTAACACTATGATTTTTAGTATACTACATACATAGGAATCATGTGAGGGAAAAATGTCTATAGTAAACAGATACAAGACTAAACCTGGCGAAAAAGAACAAATTGATAAGCAAAACGACAAACATAATCTTTTAAAGTCTTTCATAATAAAATTCTATATAAACATATCCTGCAAGAGTTTCTTTTTCAAAGTCTCAAGCTGAGAAATTTTTTCTTGATGAGAATTGATCAGGTTATCTAGGTTTGAGAAATAGGAGCCGATGGCTTGTTGTTCTTTAAACTCTGGAAATACAAATTTCAAGCTAGAAAAATCTTTAAAACTAATGCTTTTCCCATCTCTAATTCCATAAGTGACTGTCTCTAATCGTTTTATAAAGTCCCTTGAAGTTAAAATTGAATTCCAAAAATCAGGTAAGTTATTTACTTTATCAATAAAATCAATAATTGTATATGCAGGCGAGGTTATTCCTTCTAATTTAGATAAAGCAAAACCTCCCTGAAAAGAACGTAAATGAATTACAAACTGACCTGGTTTGACAAGCTTATAATTATTGAGAGTGGCTTCATCATACTTAATATCAATGCCTATTTCATCTCTCAAAACCATACCATCAATTTGAGAAGCTGATAACACAGGCAACAAAGCTCTATTTTTCTCAGACACTGACTTAAAAATTTCATCTGCACGTTTATTTTCCCACTCACCCTCAAATCCATCTAAACGAATCTCAGGGACTGTCTGTCCAGCTTTAGGAAACATCTTGGAGAGCATGGTCGCCTTGAGAGATTGGTAGTTGGCAAGATTTTCCTTATAGTTAGACAGAAGGTCGTCAAGGGTGCGGAAAAGAGAACCAATGGCGGATTGTTCTTCTGTTGAGTCTGGAAGATAAAATCCAAAGGAATCAATTTCTTTGGACGATATATTTGGTTGTGCACCTGCTACTAATACAGCGTTTAGTTGGTTAGTAAATGCTTTCGTCTGCAAAACAGAAGAAAGAAATTCATAGTCTACTTCCCCAGTATTTTGGAAATAACCTACTCGTTGATTTTGATAGTATTCTTCCTCAGAATCTAACATAGCTATTTTTCCAGTAGTTGCTCCTGACATAGCCAATAGAATTGAACGTCCTCTAAGAACAAATTTTTCATCTGGAATTATCTTAGAGTAATATTCAAACTCCCCTCCAACAGTTCCGTCAAATTTGATATTTGATATTCTAACAACTGGAATGCCAGTATTTTGAAATTTTTCACTTTTGAAAGCAAAGCCTCCACGCAGGGGCGCAATACTATGTAATTTTTTTCTATTCCATTTCTCATCAAAATTTTTGAATTTTATTTTAGGTAGTAAAGCTTTCAAACTCTTCTCCTTACCTTATTTCTCATTTTTTATATTATATCATGAATCATAATAACAAATGCTGATAACAAAGAAAAAAGAGAAGAAATTACTTCTTCCCTAATAGCACTATTCCAAACCTAACTTTATCTATCCTTTGTAAGACACTCTATTAACTCTTCGTCTGTCATAGATTTATTATCACTAAACCTAATTGCATTATCATAGTATACATCATAGTATTCAGGCGATGTCAATGTCATATCTAAAATATAGCTTTTATCTTTATCCTTTTGATATTTTGCTACTATCTCTGATTCCCGTAATTCTTTTTTAGATTTTGGTGTACCATTAGTCCTTTGGTACTTTTCCATCAACTGCAAATGTTGAAAAATTACTGAAATATATCTAAAAGGATTTACTAAAAATCTTTTACTTACAACAGATTTCGGAACTAAGATAAGAAGTTCCTCTACACCATTTTCATTAGGAGCAAGAACATACTGGCTTTCAAAGGTAGCCCACTCATGACTCTCGGCATCCCAATAATCAAAACGTTGTACTTCATTACTGATTTTTAAACCGTGTAATCGAGCTAGTTCTAAAGAATATAAAATCAATTCTTTTTTTAATAAACTTACTAACAAATCAGACATCCTATCTTCTGAAAAACTCTTTACAAAAATCGGCATCGCTATAGGTGTCAGTAATTTTTCTTTGATTTTATCTACCGATTTATAGACATACCCAAAAAATTGATCAAGCATCTTCATTGAAACACCTGTCCCTTTGGAGTTACTCTCAGAATATCCAAAGTGGATAGCATTACATTCTTTAGAGTGTGAAAATAGTTGTAATGCATCTGATTTATTACCATTATCGTAAACTTTATAAACTGTTTTTACAAAATCATTAGCAATATCCCTAAACTTATCTGGTAAAAGCAATGGGTCCACAAATAATTTAACATCCTTTGATGTATCTACATCAACAAAATCTAATCCTACTTGGATTGATTCTCTATTTAATAAGTTTGATATTCTTATAATATGTACCTCTTTTTTCTATATTTTGTAGAAAAAAGAAAATTATCAAAATGAGATTTACATTTCTTTTATTTAGTGTTAGAATAAAAGAGAATTTTTGAAATAGTGCTCATATCGCATTTTGAAATTCACCATCTCTAACTAGTCGTCAGCGCCCACTGACGTCTTTTTTCTACAATTCATATTATACCAAACAAAAACAAAAAAGCAATATTGTTTTCTATATATAGTGTTGATTTTTTTGAAAAATAGAATAAAACACAATATATAGTGCAATATTTTTAAAAAGACTATAAAAACTAATCTTTTTCTTATTAACTTTCAACATTTAGGTATTAAATAAACTATTGATTCTATCCAGAATTTAAACAACTTATTTATTAACTATTATTTATTTCTCTACAATTTTGTTAATATATAAATTATCCACGAAACCACAAAAATCCCCTTAGAAATCTGCTTCTAAGGGGTTGTCTTTATCCTGCTACTTGGGCTGGTTCTGCTGGTTTGGTCTTTTTATCTTTCTTGCTACTAGTGATGAGACGGCGCTTGCTATCTCGGATGCTATTGAGTTCCTTGAGGAGTTGGGTCAGGTGTTCCTTTTCAGGGTAGGCTTCTGCACTGGCTGCGGTATAGCGCATAAAGAGGTCGTAGCTTGTTGAAAGTTCGGTACGGAGTTGTCTGGTCTTGCCAACTTCCTTGGCAGACTTAGAAGCACGCGCCTTACTCTCCACTTGGTCATATTCCTCTTGAGCGTTGACCACAGCCGTCAGCATAGGGGTCAGTCCTAGACTGGTCACTGCCTCATGATAAGGTGTTTCACCAAGCGTTTTGAGCAAGCTCTTGATTTCTGCCGTTTCCACATCATTGCTGTGCTTGGTGATGTCCTTGTACTTGGCAAAGACTGGTTTCAGAGTTTCATGAGCTTCTTTGAGCTTGGCATCCTTAATCTTAGCAAATCCTCTATGAAGGTAAAGAGACCAACCAAGGCACTATCACGATTGCGATCGACTTCTGTCAGATTACTAGACTCTTTCGTTTCCACCGACGCAAGTTGAGCTTGAAAATCATCTAGCTTGGTCTTGAAGGGTTCCAGATGTTTGGCATACATAGCCTCATCCTTGTTTGCCTTAGAAAAAGTCGCCAAACTTTGATGAGTATCCATCATCAGGCTCTCAAACTCACGGTTGGTAAAGTTGCTGTAACTAAGTGGGCGAATAGCGTATGTTTTTGTCATGATAATATCCTTTCTATTTAACGAATCATTTATTGTCTTCTTTATCAAATAAAGAGTGGAGTATCTCTGAAATATGAGGCTCTCTTGGAACAGATTTTACAACACTCCCTCTCCTATGTTCTCTTAATAGAGAACCGTCCTTTACTTCAAAGACTTGAAACAGTACACAGACCAACAATACAATTCCAATTACAGGAAGTGACCATAGTACACTCTCCTCATCATCTTTAACTTTCTTCATCAATTTTTCTCCTTTGAGTTGATACATTCATTCTAACAGTTTCTCAAACCATTTTAATCCCCATCCGCTCAACTGTCATTATTTCCATCTAAAATGTACTTTTCAGGACAAATCAGACTTTTCCAAATTAAAAAATCCCTATCTGACTGGACATACATACCGTCCATCAGATAGAGACACTTACTATTTATAGATTTTAACTCTTCTAGCTTTAAAATACATCTAAACTTTAGGAAAGACGACTATTCGAAAGCTAGAAAACCTCAAAACTTTCTCAGATAAGCTATTCGAAACGTAGATTGCTTATAAATTTATGGAATTACAATCATTCGATACTTAGAATACATGTAAACTTTAGGAAGCGGAACTATTCTAAGTCTAGAAGGACTATCTCCCAACCCTCAACGGCTCAATGACTTCCTCTACTAGCTGGGTATAGGCTTCCTTGATTTGTTTTTTATAGAGGAGAGGATTGAGGGCATCTGCCACCTCTAGCTTATAGTCCTGATAGCGCTGGCTCTTGGTCAACTGGCTTTCTCCTAGTTGTTTTTTAGCTCCCTTACGGTAGTGTTCGACATAGTAACGGAGTTCATCCTCTCCGACATACCAACGTTTGCTAAAGACTTGGATATGTTGCTGGATGACAACCTCTATCATCTGATCCAAGATATTTGCGATAGACTGACCACGATAGTTTTCTGGATATTCTTGGACTTCTCTCCACAGTTCAGTGATGATCTGGGCAAGATTTGGATTGGTCTTCTCAAGGCTCTGAATATAGTTATCCACCGCTTCCTTATCTTGAGCGCTTAGGTTCTTTTCTTGACTCTGGCCTTGCTCAATCAG
Organism: Streptococcus mitis; assembly: GCF_965111735.1. GTDB lineage: Bacteria > Bacillota > Bacilli > Lactobacillales > Streptococcaceae > Streptococcus > Streptococcus mitis_DR. The sequence goes on along the minus strand of NZ_OZ217346.1, from coordinate 387,557 downwards.
GCTTTGAATCAAGGTCAAGATATAGGCATAGTTGATCTCGTCCACTTGGATAGACTCCAGTTCATAGTGGATATCAAGTGGTTCACCATCGTCTTCATCCTCTACTCGGCTTTTTAATTCTGCAAGGACATTTCGATAAAGGCCCAGATACCTTTCCAACTTTTCTCCATCAAGTCCCGTCTGACTGTAAAGCTCTTCCTCATCATACTCTTTATACACTCGGATAGAGGCTAGGTATTTATCAAAGGCTTGATAGGTTTTAGCTAGTTTCCTCAACTCAGGTGTAGAGACTTGCTCGAGATCTAGACCGTTCACATAGTCATCAGTGGCAAGATTTTTGAAATCACTGCAACTCCGTAAAAAGTTTCTCTTTTCCTCTTCCCAACTCGGTGCTAGGACCTCGTTTTCACCACCATTTGAGTAGAGCCTGAGGGCATTATCCACTGCTTCCTTAAAGGCTAGAGGCTTTTGGAAGGTGATGATATGCCCATAGGTCTTACTGGAGTCAAAGATCCGATTTGTTCGGCTAAAAGCCTGAATCAAGTCCTGCGGTTGCATGGGTTTACGGTCGATAAAGAGAGTCGACAAACAAGGAGCATCAAATCCTGTTAAGAGACGATTGACCACGATGACTAAGTCCAACTGTTCCTTGCGATAGAGGTATTTGTCCTGCTTTCGAGCTAGGCGGTTATTGACATCCGTATTAAAGCCACGAAGATCCGCCATGGTAAAGTGGGTATCAAACTCTTGGTTGTAGTCCTCTAAGACTTTCTTCATGTGATCTTGATTGGCTCTAGAGTCTTCTTCATTTTCAGTGACCGAGTAGGTGATCGTCGCCTTTGGAAAGTCTGGAAGGACCTGCTTGACCCTTTCCGATACTTTAACTCTCGTCTCCCCAGCCTTGACTCGTTTGAGCAGGTCATAGTAGGCTTGGGCTTGAGGGATTGACTTGACGGTCAGGATAGCATTATAGGTCTTACCAACTCCCTTTTGGAAGCCTAGCTGTTGACGAGATTTATTGATAATGGCATCCAAGACTTCCAGCATATGCTCCTCATCCTCGTAGACAGTATCTGGTATGTCATTTTCAGATTTATCCGTGATGAGGGTATTGCGATAATCTACCTTAAAGCCTAAAACTGCTCCATCATGAATGGCTTCCTTGACTGTATACTCATGGAGACGGTCTCCGTACTGTTGCTGGGTGGTTTGGGCTAGATCGCCGACTTGCTGGCGTTTATTTTCCTTAAAGATAGGTGTGCCTGTAAAACCGTACCAGAGAGACTGTGGGAAAAAGGCCTTAATGTCTTTTTGTGTTTGTGGCGTAACAGCACGGTGGCATTCATCCACGACAAAGGCCACTCGGAGACCCTTGATTTTGTCCGCATCTCGTTGATAAAGACCTTGTTCAAACTTGCGCATCATGGTAGTGATTTTCTGGATGGTCGTTACCACCACACGCTTATCATTGCTTCCTAGTCGCTTGACCAAATCATGGGTATTATCCGTCTCATCAATATCAATGACATCATTGGTCGCATAAGAGAGAAATGACGAAGTGGTCTGTTGGTCCAAGTCCCTGCGGTCAACGACAAAAATCGTCTTTTGGATGGAAGGAATCTGGAGGAGATTCCGAGCTACCTTATAAGAAGTCAGGGTCTTACCTGAACCTGTCGTGTGCCAGACATATCCTGATGCTTGCTGGCGAGAGGCTTCTTGCACTGCTTCGATGGCGTGGATCTGATAGGGACGCAAGAGGATAAGAGCCTTCTTGCTATCATCAAGGACAGAATACTGCATAACCATCTGGTGGGCACGAGGGATTGAAAGGACTTCGTGGGCAAAGCTGGTCAAGCTTGTTATGGGTTGGTTGTCTTTATCCACCCACTTAGTTAGAAATTGCTTGTTGAGTTTATTTTCCCTAGCTGCAGCGATATAGCGTGTGTCTACTTTATTGGTCACAACAAACATCTGTAAGCTAGAGAAAATACCACGGAACTTGCCTTCCCTATCATACTTCTTAATTTGATGAAAGGCATCTAGAAAAGCAACTCGGGGACTTTTAAGCTCGATCTGAATCATGGGAAGGCCATTGATCAAGAGGGTCACATCTAGCCTGCGGTCTTGATCCTGAGGATTTATCTTATCTCTCTCGACTTGGTTGACAACCTCATAACTGGACTTGCCAGCTGCGATATTATCTCGCCAAATGACAGATAAACGGATAGTCCCCAAACTAGCATCTTCTCTCTGAACCTCAACCTTGGCAATTCCATTTTCTCCGACCAACCACTTGGCCGCATCATAGTAGCTAACAAAGTTCAGTTGATTCTTTATCTGGCGTTTTTCCTGTTCTGTCAGAGGATGATCTGCCAATAGCGCCACATTGTTCTGGGCTAGCTTTTCAAAGAAGTTTTCCCATAATTGCTCTTCTGTTTTAAGGTCATCTCTGTAAGTCCATTGACTTTCCCCAGTCACCAGTTGGTTGATCAGTTGCTTTTCTATCTCCAATTCTGGTTTTACCTGCATCATACTCTCTCCTTTGCTACATGTCTGCTCCCTTTATTATAGCATGTTTATCCTCAAATTCCATCACTCTTCCCATTGTAAAAGCAATCATTCCCCCTTTCTCCTCCAAAATATGGTATAGTAGAGTTATACTATCTATGAGGAGTTTACATGTCACAGGATAAACAAATGAAAGCTGTATCTCCCCTTTTACAGCAAGTTATCAACATCTCATCGATTGTCGGTGGGGTTGGGAGTTTGATTTTCTGTATTTGGGCTTATCAGGCTGGGATTTTACAGTCTAAGGAAACCCTCTCTGCTTTTATCCAGCAGGCAGGTATCTGGGGTCCACCTCTCTTTATCTTTTTACAGATTTTACAAACGGTCGTCCCTATCATTCCTGGGGCCTTGACCTCGGTGGCTGGGGTCTTTATCTACGGCCACATCATCGGTACGATCTACAACTATATCGGCATCGTGATTGGCTGTGCCATTATCTTTTATCTGGTGCGCCTCTACGGAGCTGCCTTTGTCCAGTCTGTCGTCAGCAAGCGCACCTATGACAAGTATATCGGTTGGTTGGATAAGGGCAATCGTTTTGACCGTTTCTTTATTTTTATGATGATTTGGCCCATTAGTCCAGCTGACTTTCTCTGTATGCTAGCTGCCCTGACCAAGATGAGCTTCAAGCGCTATATGACCATCATCATTCTGACTAAGCCCTTTACCCTCGTGGTTTATACCTACGGTCTGACCTATATTATCGACTTCTTCTGGCAAATGCTTTGACATGTAAAAAATCCGTTTGGTTTCCCAAGCGGATTTTGTGTTTTATTTTGAAACTTCTTTTGCAAGAACAAAGTTTCCAAGAGTAGCAGAACCATTTCCTGCTACTGCTGGCGTCACGATGTAGTCACGCACATCAGGTACTGGTAGGTAACCATTGAGAAGAGCTGTAAATTTCTCACGGACACGGTCCAGCATATGTTGTTGAGCCATGACCCCTCCACCAAAGACAATCACGTCTGGTCGGAAAGTCACTGTCGCATTAACCGCAGCTTGAGCGATATAGTAGGCTTGAACATCCCAAACAGGGTTGTTGAGTTCAATATTTTCCCCACGAACACCTGTACGAGCTTCCAAACTTGGACCAGCTGCATAGCCTTCCAAACATCCCTTATGGAAAGGACAAACACCCTTAAACTCTTTTTCAATATCCATTGGGTGTCTAGCCACATAGTAATGGCCCATCTCAGGGTGACCCACACCGCCGATAAACTCACCACGTTGGATGACACCTGCACCGATACCTGTACCGATTGTGTAGTAAACCAAGTTTTCGATACGACCACCAGCATTGTTACGGGCAACCACTTCACCATAAGCAGAGCTGTTTACGTCTGTTGTGAAGTACATTGGCACGTCGAGGGCGCGACGAAGGGCACCAAGCAAGTCCACATTTGCCCAGTTTGGTTTTGGAGTCGTTGTGATAAAGCCATAAGTTTTTGAGTTTTTATCAATATCAATCGGACCAAATGAACCAACTGCAAGACCAGCAAGATTATCGAATTTCGAGAAGAACTCAATGGTTTTATCGATTGTTTCGATTGGAGTTGTTGTTGGAAATTGTGTTTTTTCTACAACGTTAAAGTTTTCATCACCGACAGCACAGACAAACTTTGTACCGCCCGCTTCCAAGCTTCCATATAATTTTGTCATGATAAACCTCTTGTTTTTATTTTCTTTATTATAGCATATTTCGAAAGTCTAAATTTCTCTATTTTTTAGATTTTCCTCTGTAAATCTTACCATTCAAGCAAAAACGAACAAACATGTCATTTGTTCGTTTTCATTGTGAGAGGGAATATTGTACTCAATGAAAATCAAAGAGCAAACTAGGAAGCTAGCCGAAGGCTGTACTTGAGTACGGCAAGGCGAAGCTGACATGGTTTGAATTTGATTTTCGAAGAGTATTAGATTTTCACTTCGATCACAGCATCCCCCTTCGCAACTGAACCTGTTGCGACTGGAGCTACTGAAGCGTAGTCAGCTGTATTTGTAACGATAACCATTGTTGTATCATCAAGACCAGCTGCAGCGATTTTGTTTGAGTCAAATGTTCCAAGAACATCGCCCGCTTTAACCTTGTCACCTTGAGCAACTTTTGCTTCAAAACCGTCACCGTTCATAGACACAGTGTCAATACCAACGTGAATCAAAACTTCAGCACCATCAGTTGTTTTCAAACCAAAAGCGTGTCCTGTTGGAAAGGCAATTGAAACTTCAGCATCAGCTGGTGCATAAACCACACCTTGACTTGGTTTCACAGCGATACCTTGTCCCATAGCTCCGCTTGAGAAGACTGGGTCATTGACATCAGCAAGAGCTACAACATCACCGACGATAGGAGTTACAAGTGTTTCATTTTGAAGAGTATCAGTCTCTTCCACTACTGGTGCTTCTACTGTAGGTTCAGTAACTGTTTCTGCGGTTGCTGTAGCAGCTTCATCAGCAAAGACACTAGCTGCTTTTGTTTTCCCGTAGAAATAAGTGAAAGCAAAGGCGGCAACAAAGGACATAATTTCCGCAACTATATACATAGGGATTGAACCAGCCTTAATAGAAAGGAATCCAATAAATCCAGCCGCTCCCAATGAAACTGCAATAACGTGAGTTAAACCTGCTACGAAGGCACCAATTGCTGAACCAGCAAGGGCGCAGAAGAATGGGAATTTGTATTTCAAGTTTACCCCAAAGAGAGCAGGTTCTGTAATACCAAGGAAGGCAGAAACAGCAGCTGAACTTGACAATCCTTTTGTTTTAGCATTTTTTGTCAAGAAGTAGATTGCAAGAGTAGCCGCACCTTGTGCTACGTTTGCCATTGAAGCAACAACAAAGATGTAGTCTCCAAATCCAGTACCGTTATTATTGTAAGCAGACAACAATTGTGTTTCGATTGCTGGGAATGATTGGTGAAGACCTGTCATAACGATTAGTGAGTAAGTTCCACCAAATAGCCCCATACCAAAGGCACCTGTTGTGTTGTACAACCATACAATCGCATTTGTAATCGCATCAGACACAACCAACATAACAGGACCGATAACTGTAAAGGTAAGGAATCCTGTAAGCATCACTGATAAAAGCGGTGTGAAAGTGAAGTCAACTGCAGATGGCAATTTCTTGTGGAAGAATTTTTCCAAATTTGCTAACAACCAGACTGCAACAAGGACTGGAATAACTTGATAAGCATAGTTTGTTTGTGTAACATGGAAACCTAAGATGTCCCAGAAGGCTTCTTTCCCACCCAAATCTGGAGTGGTCATAATCATACCAATTGCAGCACCAAGGAATTGGTTTGCTCCAAAGCGCTTGGCTGCTGAAATACCAACCAAAACAGGGAGGAACATAAATGGAGCAGCAGACATCAATTGAATCATAGCTGAGAAGCCTTTGATAGCAGGATACATATCTTCAATTGATTGAGGTCCAAACAAGTCTGGTGATGTCAAGAAGTTGCGTAAAGCCATCAAGAGACCACCTGCAACTAAGGCAGGGATAATAGGAACAAAGATATCTGACAAAAGTTTAATCAAGTCCATCAATGGATTGAACTTTTTGTCTTTATTAGCAATCTCTTTCAAATCATCTGTCGAAACTTCTTTTAAACCAGTTTTCTTGATGATTTCCGCATACACGAAGTTAACATCACCAGGACCAATGATAATTTGATATTGTCCATTAGTGCTAAAAGTTCCCTTGACATCCGCATTATTATCTAGAGCTGCTTGATTCACTTTTGATTCGTCTTTCAATACCAAACGAAGACGAGTTGCACAGTGTGCTGCAGCTACAAGATTATCCTTACCGACAGCCTCAATGACCTCGGCAGCAACTTTACTATAATCCATAGCAAAAATCTCCTTATATAAAATTTTGTTCTTATTTGAAAGCGATTTTATTCGCCCTTACGACTATTATTTTATCATGTTTTAGAAATATGTCAAGCGTTTTGCAGAAAAAATAATCTATCCACTTGATGGGCACGCTTTAGATTGATTGTTTTTGATTGTTTTATCAGGTATTTCTTGAAAAAATAAATTTAAAATCTTAGTTGAAAAGATTTTTATTTCATTATCTTTCATATTTTCCTGAAAATTTAATTGATTTCCTGCATTTATTTTATGATAAACGTTTGACAGTTTTTTTCTCTTTTTTAACATAAAAGGCTTGCTTTTTTTTCCGAAAACGGTTACTATTAAAAGTAATAAGATTTTTGGAGGAATAAAATAAATGGAATGGACAACTGAGCGTCGTTACAGACTTTATCAAGATTGGACGCAAGAAGAAATTCAACATATAAAGGAAAATATGGCACAATCTCCATGGCATACTCATTACCATGTTGAGCCAAAAACAGGACTTCTCAACGACCCAAATGGCTTTTCTTACTTTGATGGAAAGTGGATTGTTTTTTATCAGAACTTTCCTTTTGGTGCAGCCCACGGTTTGAAATCTTGGGTGCAATTGGAAAGTGAGGACTTGGTTCACTTTACAGAAACCGGAGTCAAAGTTTTGCCCGATACTCCATTAGATAGCCACGGTGCCTACTCTGGTTCTGCCATGCAGTTTGGCGATAGCTTGTTCCTATTTTATACGGGAAATGTTCGTGATGAAAACTGGATCCGTCACCCTTACCAAATCGGTGCTTTGATGGACAAGGATGGCAAGATTACAAAGATTGATAAGATCTTGATCGACCAGCCAGTTGACTCTACTGACCACTTCCGCGATCCGCAAATTTTTAACTTTAAGGGGCAATACTATGCTATCGTCGGCGGACAGGACTTGGAGAAAAAAGGTTTCGTCCGTCTCTACAAGGCTGTAGACAACGACTATACAAACTGGCAAGCCGTTGGCGACCTTGACTTTGCTAACGACCGTACTGCCTACATGATGGAATGTCCAAATCTGGTCTTTGTAGGAGAGCAACCTGTGCTTCTCTACTGCCCACAAGGATTGGATAAAGAAGTTCTAGACTACGACAATATCTATCCAAATATGTATAAAATCGGGGCTTCCTTTGACCCTGAAAATGCCAAAATGGTAGATGTATCTCAACTTCAAAACATGGATTACGGTTTCGAAGCCTATGCTACTCAAGCCTTCAACGCTCCTGATGGACGTGCTCTAGCTGTTAGCTGGCTTGGCTTGCCAGATGTTTCTTACCCATCTGACCGTTTTGACCACCAAGGAACCTTCTCTTTGGTCAAGGAACTCACTATCAAAGACGGCAAACTCTACCAATACCCAGTCGCAACTATCAAGGACCTTCGTGCTTCTGAAGAAGCCTTCTCAAACCGTGTTCAAACCAATAACACTTACGAACTCGAACTCAACTTGGAAGCTAATAGCCAGAGCGAGATTGTCTTACTTGCTGATAAAGAAGGCAAGGGACTTTCCATCAACTTTGACCTTGTAAATGGTCAAGTGACAGTAGATCGTAGCCAGGCTGGAGAACAGTATGCCCAAGAATTTGGTACAACTCGTTCTTGCCCAATCGATAACCAGGCTACTACTGCTACAATCTTCATCGATAACTCTGTCTTTGAAATTTTCATCAATAAAGGAGAAAAAGTATTTTCTGGTCGTGTCTTCCCACATGCGGACCAAAATGGTATCCTGATTAAATCTGGAAACCCAACTGGAACTTACTATGAATTAGATTATGGTCGCAAAACTAACTGATGTCGCCAAACTTGCAGGCGTCAGCCCTACTACCGTTTCTCGGGTTATCAATAAAAAAGGGTATCTCTCTGAGAAAACCATCCAAAAAGTCAATGAAGCCATGCGAGAATTGGGCTATAAACCCAACAACCTAGCTCGTAGCTTGCAAGGAAAATCAGCTAAGTTAATCGGTTTGATTTTCCCCAATATTTCCAACGTTTTCTATGCAGAATTGATTGATAAGCTGGAACACCAACTTTTTAAGAATGGTTACAAGACCATCATCTGCAACAGTGAGCACGATTCTGAAAAGGAACGCGAATACATCGAAATGTTGGAAGCCAATCAGGTGGACGGCATCATTTCGGGTAGTCACAACTTGGGAATCGAAGACTACAATCGCGTGACGGCACCAATTATTTCCTTTGACCGAAACCTATCGCCAGACATTCCTGTCGTCTCCTCTGACAACTACGCTGGTGGGGTTCTTGCTGCCCAGACCTTGGTTAAGACAGGCGCCCAGTCTATCATTATGATTACAGGGAATGACAATTCTAACTCGCCAACTGGACTACGCCACGCTGGTTTTGCATCTGTACTCCCAAAAGCTCCTATTATCAATGTTTCCAGTGACTTTTCGCCCGTCAGAAAAGAAATGGAAATCAAGAATATCTTGACCCGTCAAAAACCAGATGCCATCTTTGCTTCGGATGATTTGACCGCTATTCTGGTCATTAAAATCGCTCAAGAACTGGGCATTTCTGTCCCAGAAGATCTCAAGGTCATCGGCTATGATGGGACTTACTTTATCGAAAACTACTACCCTCACCTGACAACGATTAAGCAACCTATGAAAGAGATTGCCCAACTCACTGTCGATCTCCTTTTGCAGAAGATTGAAGGCAAAGAGGTCGCGACAACTGGTTACTTCTTACCAGTCACACTATTACCAGGAAAAAGTATTTAAGTACAAAAAACTCAGACGAATTCGTCTGAGTTTTTTTATGATCTTAAGTTTTCTAAATAATGCTGGGCTGTCTCGAGATTAAAGGTTTTATCTGCGATGAGGCGCTCAACTAGGGGAGCAACTTCAGACTCACTAGCACCTGCTAGGAGAGCTAAGGATTTGGCCTGTAATTTCATGTGACCTTGCTGAATCCCTGTACTCACCAAGGCTTTGAGGGCTGCAAAGTTTTGGGCAAGTCCGATAGACACGATAATCTGGGCTAATTCTTTAGCAGAAGGATTTCCCAGTAGCTCATGACTGAGGGCTACACGAGGGTTGAGGCCGATAGACCCACCCTTGGTCGCTACAGGCATGGGCAGAGTCATCTCACCAACTAATTCTTCTCTTTCAAGGTCCAGCGTCCAGCAGCTAAGACCTTGATAGTGCCCATCTCGACTGGCAAAGGCATGGGCCCCGGCTTCGATGGCACGCCAGTCATTACCAGTGGCAATCAAAATGGCATCAACACCGTTAAATATCCCTTTATTGTGAGTAGCTGCTCGGTAAGGATCAGCCTGCGCAAACTGGTTAGCTAAAGCTATTTTCTCCGCAATTTCTCGTCCTTGGTCCTTCTGGCGGCTCAAGTAACGAAAGGCGATGCGACAGCTTGCTGTCACCAGAGAATCGGTCGCGTAGTTTGACAGAATCCCCATGAGACTCTGTCCCTGACAGAGTTCTTCTAAGACTGGTTTCAAGGCTTCCAGCATGGTGTTGAGCATATTGGCTCCCATGGCTTCTTGGGTATCAACATGGAGATAAACAACAAGGAAGTCTGTTTCGCCTTTTATCTGTTCTACATGCAAATCACGCGCCCCACCTCCACGTTTAACGATAGAAGGATAGGCTTGATTGGCAAGTTCCAAGAGTTCGGCTTTCTTGCTTGCAATCTGCACTTGCGCTAGATCAGGATTAGCAACTTGATAAAGGGCCACCTGCCCAATCATCTGGCGCTCATGCACTTGAGCAGTAAAACCGCCTGCTCGCTTGATGATTTTACTTGCATAGCTGGCCGCAGCAACCACGGACGGTTCTTCTGTCACATAGGGAACTGTGTTTTCCTGACCGTTGACGAGGACCTCTGGGACCAGCGAATAAGGTAAAGAAAAAGTTCCCACCACATTCTCACTCAGCTGGTCTGCCACAGTCACACTAATCTGTTCATCCTGCTCCAGACTCGCTTGTCTCTCAGGACTAAGGAGCGCCTGAGCTTTTAACAGCTCGAGGCGCTCTTGGTATGATTTTTTAGAAAATCCATTCCAACTTATCTTCATTATTTTTCAACCTTGCTATAACGGCGTTGGTGGTCCACAATTTCAACCAAGGCAAAATCTTGATTTTCATAGCCAGCAAACTGGGCAGAATTTGTTTCATCTAAGTCTACTTCCTCAAAGAAGACTTTTTCATAGTCTACAACAGACAGGGCAGTTCGTTGGTTGAGCTTATTCAAACGGTCTTTATCCAGATAAGCTTCATATCCTTCAACCAATTCACCACTAAAGAACTCAGCTACAGCCCCACTTCCGTAACTATAAAGGGCGATTTTATCGCCAGCCTTCAAGCTATCTGTATTTTCCAAGAGAGACAAAAGTCCAAGGAAAAGTGAACCTGTGTAGATATTCCCCACCTTTTGACTGTAGAGAATAGACTGGTCAAAATGCTTTTGCAAGAGGTCTTTTTTCTCTTGAGGCAGGCTCTTATCCATGATTTTTTTCAAGCCTTTTAAGGCTAATTTAGGATAAGGCAAGTGGAAGCAAACAGCCGCAAAATCATCTAAGGTAAGCTGGTAACGTTTTTGGTATTCAAGCCAAGTCGTTTTCAAACTATCCAAGTATTGCTGGGTAGAATAGACACCATTTACATAAGGAGTTGTCGAGTAATTTGGACGCCAGAAATCCATGATATCACGGGTCTGAGCCACATTGTCATTATTAAAGGCCATAATGCGTGGATTTTGTGTAATTAGCATAGCTACACTTCCAGCACCCTGAGTGGGTTCTCCTGGAGTTTCAATACCGTATTTGGCAATATCACTGGCAATGACTAAAACTTTGGACTCTGGAGAATTTTCCACATGCAATTTGGCATAATGAAGGGCCGCTGTCGCTCCATAGCAAGCTTCTTTAATCTCGAAACTACGAGCAAAGGGCTGGATGCCCAGCAAACCATGCACAAAGACGGCCGCAGCTTTACTTTGGTCAATTCCTGACTCAGTAGCTACAATGACCATATCAATTTCTTGTCTTTCTTGCTCAGTTAAAATAGAGTCACTAGCACTGGCCGCCAAAGTAACGATGTCCTCAGTTAGGGGCGCAATACTCAATTCCTTGAGTAAGAGTCCTTTACTTAATTTTTCAGGGTCAATTCCCCTCGCTTCTGCTAAGTCTTGTAATTTCAAGACATATTGACTGGTCGCAAAACCAATCTTATCAATACCGATTGTCATATTTACCTCTGTTTTATCATTCATTGTAAAAAATCGTTCTATACTATTTTATCACAAATAGCAGTAAAAGAGAGAAAAAAGACTTGATTCACCAAATCAAGTCGCTTATTATTCTAACCATTATGCTGTTTTCGTAAGTGAGAATAAAGTCTAAGAATCACTGTTCCGCTAGCCATTCCAATGGAAATCACCAAAGCAAGCATAACAACCAAGGTAGCACTGGCAATGGCGTGACTATAATCCCCTGTCACAAAAAAGGCAGTTGTTCGATAAGAAAGATAACCCGGAACCAGAGGTGCCAAGATGGCCAAGATAAAGACCACAGCAGGTGTCTTATAAAGAATACTTAAAATCTGGCTGACACAAGAACCTATAATGGCTGCAATAAAAGTAGCCACAATTACATTGGTCGGTTCCTTGAGCAAGAGATAAATTAGCCAGACAGCCATGCCCAAAATCCCTCCAGGTAAGAGCATAGAGCGTTGAACATTGAGTACGATTAAAAAAGTGATAATAGCAAGAAGACTTGCCACTGCTTGTAATAAAAAGGTTGTTAGTGTCATATTAGTTCATCAATACCAAGGCGACAGAAGTTCCTGCCCCTAAAGCAAGGGTAATGAGCAGGGATTCAAACATCTTACTCATACCAGAGTTTATGTGGTTAGTCATAATATCCCGAACCGCATTGGTCAAGGCAATTCCTGGTACAAAAGGCATGACCGCACCAGCTATAATCAAATCTGCCGTTGAAGGAAAACCTGTGTAGCGAGCCCAAAACTGGGCAATCATCCCAAAGACAAAGGCTCCAGCAAAGGCCGTCACAAAGGGAATTCGGATAAACTTCTCCACATAGAGGGAAAAGGCAAAACCAAATAAGGTAGCCACTCCTGCCCCAAGTGCGTCGTAGATATTTCCACTAAACATAATTGAAAAGAAAGGAGCACTAAAGGTCGCAGCCAGAGTTACCTGCAACTTAGTATAAGGAAGGGGTTGGGCTTGCAAAGCCTTCAATTGCTTAAAGGCTGTTTCTAAATCAATCTGCCCCCCTACCAACTGACGAGAAATTTGGTTCACATCGCAGACTTTTTCAATGTTATAAGAAGAGGACGTCACGCGCTTCATACGCGAAATATTGGTATTTTCAATGGAGAAAAAGATAGCGGCAGGCATGGCAAGAACATTGCAATCCACAATCCCCTGCGAATGCGCAATACGGATCATGGTATCTTCTACACGATGAATCTCTGAGCCACTTTTGAGAAGAATGGTTCCAGCTAACATAATCACATCGATGACGGCATTTAATTCTCTTGATTCTTCCATGCGTTCCTCCTTTTATCAACTCCTTCTATTCTATCACAAATCTGGAGTCAAAAAAAATCTTTGCCATGAAATCATGACAAAGATTCGTTTAATTACGTGAATTTTCGTGGCTTCCCTCACTACTTGATTGATTAGTAGAATGAGTATCTCCTCGTTGATTTCCTTGCTGGTTCCCCTGACTTGGTGTTGTAGTAGAACCTTGGTTTCCACGTTGGGCTGGTGCTGATGATGATGTTGACGGCGGTGTTTTTGGTTTGTAAATTGAAATCTTGATGCGTGTCTTATTCAAATCTACCTTTTCACCTGCTCTTGGACTCTGTTCAACGACGGTACCTTCAGCAGTTCCGGAAGGAGCTGTGGTAACTTCTACAACTTCAATGTTGGCTTCTTTTATACCAACAATTTGGATGAGGTTATTTTTCGTAAATTCAAGACTGGAACCTGTATAACTTGGCATGACAACACTTGTTACTTTCTTAGCAATAGTTAAAGTAATTGTTGAGGCCTTACTCAAATCATAAGTTGTTCCAGCAGATGGGCTCTGTCTAAGAACTGTTCCTTCTTCACTCTCGCTTGATTCTTCTTCCTCTATCTTGATGAGATTTTCAGGTACCTTCTTCTGCTTGAGTTCTGCGATAACATCGGTCGATTTACGGCCGATATAATTGCTCAATTGGAAAGATTGCTTACCTGATGAGACAACCAAATTGATTTTCGTTCCTTCTTTTCGACCAGTTCCAGCTTCAGGATCTGTACGGATAATCCGCCCTTCTTCCACCTTTTCACTAGCCTCTGATTTCTCCTCGCCAATCTCAAAATTGGCTTTCTTGAGGATTTCCTTGGCTTCCGCCACTGTCTGACCTGCCACATTTGGAATGGCAATGGTTGCAGGAGTTCTCGATAGTATCCAAATAAGAGAAGCTGCCACCAATACAATGCTGGCCAACAAAATCATATAGCGAACTCTAAATTTCCGTTTCTTAACAGGCTTGGTTGCGTAATTGTCCTCTGAAACCTGCTGACTCGGCTTCGCAGTCTGTGGCTTTGGACTTTGTGTTTGCACCTTAGGAATCGAGGTCAAAGTACTTTGTGGAACTTTTGGAAGAGTTTTAGTATCTGCCTTAGTTGCATCGTCAAAGACTAGCTTTGGTTCATTACGACGATTATTAGACAAACTACTCGACAAATCCACATACATTTCAGCGACTGATTTGTAGCGATCTGTCAATTTCTTAGCAGTTGCCTTGATAACAACATTTTCTAGAGCCTGAGGCACAGATGGATTTTCGGCTATAACCGATGGCAGTGGTTTCTGGAAATGCTGGAGGGCGATGGTCACTGCGCTATCCCCATCGTAAGGAATATGACCTGTCAGCATCTCATAGAAAATAATCCCCATGGCATAGATATCACTCTGCACAGTTGCTTTAGAACCACGCGCCTGCTCTGGTGATAAATAATGCACAGAACCTAGCATTGAGTTGGTCTGAGTTAGACTCGTCTCTGCAAAGGCTACTGCAATCCCAAAGTCTGTGACCTTGGCAGTCCCATCTGGGGTCAAAAGGATATTTTGCGGTTTCAAATCCCTGTGAACAATTCCTCGAGTATGGGCTAAGCGCATAGCCAAGAGGATTTGTCCCATGATTCGAACCGCTTCTTCATTTGAAAGAGGGTGATGTTCCTTGATATAGCGTTTGAGGTCTAATCCAGCAACATATTCCATTGCGAGATACTGTTGTCCCTCTTCTTCACCGATATCTGTAATCCGAACGATATGAGGATGGTCCAAATCTGCCATGGCTCTCGCTTCCCGCTGAAAACGAGCCACAGCAATCGGGTCTGTCTGGTAGTTGGTCCTCAGGACCTTTACCGCCACTTCTTCCCCGTCTAGAATCAAATCTTTAGCCAAGTAAACATCTGCCATGCCTCCTCGACCAATCTGTTTGAGAATCCGATACCGCCCGGCAAAAATCTTGCCGATTTGGATCATTCTGTTTCCTCCTCATTAACAGCAATAAGGGCAACTGTGATGTTGTCTAAACCACCTGCATTGTTGGCAAAACGGATCAAGGTTGCTGCCTTATCTTCCAAAGAAATATCGCTAGTTACAATATCAGAAATCTCACTTCCTGAAATCATATTTGTCAAACCATCGCTATTGAGTAAGAGATAGTCCCCAGGCTCAAGGGTGATTATTCCAAAATCAGGCTGAATTTCATCTTTTTGACCAATAGATTGAGTAATAATATTTTTCTGTGGGTGGCTAGCTGCTTCTTCTGGTGTCAATTGACCTGCCTTAAGCAATTCATTGACCAAAGAATGGTCGCTCGTTAACTGGTGGTATTCTTCTCCACGAATCAAACCGATACGAGAATCTCCGATGTGGGCATAGATAGCCTGATTATCAATAATGGCTACAGCCTCAAGGGTTGTTCCCATTCCTTTATAAGCTTCAGTTTGTCCCAATTGGTTAATCCTTTGATTTTCAATCTCAAGGTTGTTAGCAAACCATTCACGTACTTCATTAACTGTATCGATTTGAGTATCTACCCAAGCTACACCTAGGTCTGTTACCGCCATTTCACTAGCGATATTCCCTGCGCGATGACCTCCCATACCATCAGCTAGGATAATCATAGTACGTCCAGCTCTATTGACATAGTGGTTGACATAGTCTTGGTTATTTGTTCGTTTCTGACCAACATCTGTTAATAATGAAATTTCCATGTGTTAGTTCCTTCCTAATCCGATATCTTGCGAAATTGACTGATGAAGAATCCATCACTTCCATACAATTCAGGTGTAATGAGGATACAGCCGTCTTTTATGATATCCTTACATTCATGTTCTAGTGTTACCTGCTCAAATTCAGGATGACTTTCTAAAAATGCCTGTACGACTTGAAAGTTCTCTTCTGAGACAATAGTACAGGTACTATAAGTTATTATACCACCTTTGCGTAGTGTTTGACAAACACTACCTAATATTTCTAGCTGAATTTCCTGTAAGGACGCGAAATCTGCCGTTTCTTTATTGTATTTAATGTCTGGTTTACGGCGCAGAAGACCGATTCCTGAACAGGGAGCATCCACCAAAATCTTATCAAATGAATCCTGACCAAAAAACTCATGCACCTTTCTGGCATCCAATTTTTGCGTTTGAACTCGATCTGCAACTCCTAAACGTTGGGCATTTTCTTGAATTAAGTCCAACTTGTGGTCGTACAAGTCCAGAGCCCTAACCTGACCTGTCGTGAGATAAGAAGCTATATGGGCTGTTTTTCCACCCGGAGCCGCACAGGCATCTAGAACCTGCTCATCACCTTGTAAATCAAGCGTCGGAGCAACCAGCTGACTAGACTCGTCTTGGATGGTAATGGCTCCATCCGCAAACAAATCATGGCCTGCAAAATGCCCCTGCTCCTTCACAAGACCAGAGGGAGACAAGGATGAATCACTGGCCTCCAACAAGACTTGGATTTCTTCTTTTCGTCCTAGGTCCGTTACACGAATGCTGGCCTTGTTACGCACCAAAAGACTTTCAAAAATAGCTTGTGCTCGCTCTTCTCCGTATTCTTCCTTGAGCTTGGCAACTAGCCAAACTGGGAGAGAATAGGCAATGGAATCACGCTTGTTTTTTCGCTTGATGCTGGCAATATCTGGCCAGCCTTCACGCAGAATACGACGAAGGACGGCGTTGACTAATTTTTCACTGCCTTTTTTACGAACTTTGGCCAATTCTACTGCTTCATTGACCACAGCATGGTCTGGAATCTTGTCCAAATAGCGAAGCTGGTAGGTACTCATGAGAAGCAGGACATAGAGCCAACTGTCTAACTGGTCTCTATCCTCGATAAAGTGGGATAGGTACCATTCCAGAGTCAGTTTGCGGGCTACCGTTCCATAGACAATCTCAGTCACCAAGCCCTTGTCCGCCGGAGAAAGTTGACTTCCCTTGAGATGCTTATTTAAGGCGATATTTGAGTATGCTTGATTGATAAAGACATCCTCTAATACTGCTAGAGCTAGACTTCTAGCCGTTTCTACTTTAGTCACCAAATCGTTCTCCTGCAGTCAATGTACGTCCAACACCGTTGAGGAAGGAAGCAATGTCCATTTTAGGTTTACCAGCAGGCTGAACTTGTTTGAGAGACAAAGCTCCTTCAGCCGTTGCAATAACCAATTCTTTCTTGCCAATAGATAGGATTTCACCTGGATTACCCTGACCTTCTACTGGTAGGGCTTCATAAATCTTAAAGCGGTCGCCCTTTAGAAAAGTATGGGCAACAGGCCACGGATTCATGCCACGGATTTGGTTAAAGAGTTGGCGATTGCTTTTAGTCCAATCCAGTTTTTCTTCCTCTGGCTTGATATTTGGCGAGAAAGTGACCCGACTTGGATCCTGCGGTTCAGGTTTGATTTCCCCAGCAATATAGGCAGGTAAAGTATCCAAAAGCAAATCACGACCAACAAGAGCTAATTTCTCAAATAAGGTACCAACATTGTCCTCATCTGTTATAGGGATGCTGCGACGAGAAATCATATCTCCTGCATCCATTTCTTTGACCATTTCCATAATGGTCACACCAGCTTCCTCATCCCCTTGAATCAAGGCATAATGGATAGGCGCACCACCACGGTGTTTTGGAAGAAGAGAAGCGTGAACGTTGACCGCAAAGTCCATGCTATCAAGGAGTTTACTTGGAAGAAACTGACCAAAAGCAGCAGTCACGATTCCATCCGCTCCTAGCTTCATAATAGCTTCCATCTCTGGACTTCCAGATAATTTTTCAGGTTGGTAGATAGGAAGTCCAGCCTCTTTGGCAGCCTGCTTCACTGGAGTTTCTTGGATCACTTTTTTACGGCCGACAGCGCGGTCTGGCTGGGTCACAACGGCTAGAATTTCGTAACGGTCATCTGTCAAAAGTCCTTTTAAGACTGTTGCTGAAAAGTCGGGGGTCCCCATAAAGATTAGTTTTGTCATATCTTCTCCTTCTTATAAAAATTGCTGTGGCTCATGGTCAATGCTGAGACGGAGCTCACTATTTTCTCGTTCTTGAGTCAGTGCCAAGACCTGGTTGAGGGTCGGACCAAGCTCATCTTCTAAACGGTATTTAATTAAAATCTGGTAATGATAAAGGTTGTGGGTACGAGCAATAGGCTTGGGTGTTGGCCCTAGAATGTTACTGGTTTCAGACAAACCTGACCGCAAAACGCTCATAACTTCATAGGCACGTTTGACCACCTCTTCTTCTTTCTTATGAGAGAGGGTAATGCCAATCGTGAAATAGTAAGGTGGATAACCAAGTTGGCGTCTGATACCCATTTCATAGGCATAAAAGCCTTCGTAGTCTTGGTCTTTTGCAAATCGAATAGCGTAGTGCTGAGGATTGTAAGACTGAATCAAGACCTGCCCAGCTTTTTCAGCCCGACCTGCTCGACCTGCCACCTGAGTCAAGAGCTGGAAGGTTCTCTCAGAAGAACGGAAATCAGGCAGATTCAAAGCTGTATCCGCATTAAGAACTCCGACTAGGGTTACATTGGGAAAATCCAATCCCTTGGCAATCATTTGAGTTCCCAGCAAGATATCTGCTTCTCCTCGTCCAAACTGATCAAGAAGAGCTTGGTGACTGCCTTTCTTGCGGGTCGTATCCACATCCATACGCAGAATGCGGGCTTGAGGAAAGAGTTCTGCTAGCTCATCATAAGCTTTTTGAGTCCCTGTTCCATAGTAACGAATACTGCGACTCTTACAGTTAGGACAGACCTGAGGAATGTCCTTAGAAAACCCACAATAATGGCAGTTCATGGTCTTGGTATCCATGTGCAAGGTTAGAGAAATGTCACAGTTGGGACAGGTATCCACCGTCCCACACTCCCGACACATGACAAAGCTAGAATAGCCACGGCGATTGAGCATGAGAACCACCTGCTCTTTTTTAACCAGACGGTCCTGAATAGCTTCTAACAAAGGGGGCGTAAAATTTGACGTCTCATTTTGTCCGATATAGTCTCGAAAGTCAATCACTTGCACCTCAGGGATAGTAGCTAAAGGATTAGCCCGTTGTGTCAGACGTAAATGTTGATAGACGCCTTTACCAGCCCTCGCACGGCTCTCTAAGCTCGGTGTCGCAGACCCAAGCACCAAAGCTGCTTGATTATACTGAGCCCGTAAAATAGCTACCTCTCTGGCATGATAACGGGGATTGCTGTCCTGCTTATAAGTCGCTTCATGCTCCTCATCGATAATCATAACACCTAGATTTTTTAGAGGAGCAAAGATGGCCGATCTGGCGCCAACAACAACTTGGGCATCGCCACGTTCTACCTTGCGCCATTCATCATACTTTTCACCATTGGATAAGCCTGAGTGAAGAATGGCAACCTTGTCCCCAAAACGAGCGATAAAACGCTCCGTCATCTGAGGGGTCAAGGAAATCTCAGGCACCAGCAAAATAGCTGTCTTGCCCTTATCCAAGGCACCTTGGATAATCTGCAAGTAAACCTCAGTCTTCCCACTTCCTGTAATCCCTTGAAGGAGGAAGGGAGGTTGGTGACTGCCAATCGCACTGACAACCGCATCACGCGCCTGTCTTTGTTCTGGATTCAACTCCAAAGGTCGACTTGCTTCAATGCCTTCAAAATAAGCAGCTGAGCGTTGAACTTCCTTTTGAACTATAGTAATAGCTCCTTGTTCCACAAAGAAGTTGACTTGCTCTCGCGAGTAGGACTCTAACAAACTAGCCAAGGAAGCACTCTCCGGATGAGACAGCAAATAGTCTCTCAATTCCAACTTTTTCTTGGCGCGTGCAGAAATCTCGACATCTTCTAACTGAGCAAGATTCACCTCATACCAGGACTGAGTCTTGACCTTCTTTTGGTCAATCGCCTGATATTCAAGACCAAGCAACCCTTTCCTTGTCAAACGCATCATTTCAGCTTGCTTAGCTAAATCTAAAGAAGAAAAGGCTAGTGAATCCTCTGAACCAAACAAGCGCTCTCGGTCTTCCTGACTCAAACCTTCCAGAGGATAGAGAATCTTGTCATAGCTGGAATTTAGAAATCCCGGTAGCATCGCCTTGAGGATGGAAATTTTGTAGGAGAAGACAGATTTGCGGAGCTCCTCAGCCAGCCAGAGTTGTTCTTGCGTGAGAACAGGAGAAAAATCCAGCACCTCGGCAATATCTTTTAAATCTTGCTCCATCTCTTCTTCATCTGATTGGGACTCCAAACCAAGAACAATCCCTTGAATCAGGCGATTCCCCTTACCAAAGGGCACATGAACTCGCATCCCAACCTCCAGCATTCCCAGAAATTCCTCCGGAATCCTATAACTATAGGGCTGGTCTGTCTGCATCAAGGGTACATCTACGATAATCTTTGCTATAGCCATCTTCTCACCTCCTCCTTATCAGTACATTCTTGCAATAGAAAAAATAAGATTGAGTCCCCCCAACCTTAAATTTTTTCACCATCTTCTTTTTCTTTAGCGATTTGCTCTTTGATTTTCTTTTCTTCTTCTTCTTTGCGGCGTTTTTCTTCTTCGATACGGCGACGCACTGCTTCACGTTTTCCTTCTGGATCTGGGTGAATTGTTACGTTTCCTGATTCGATTTCTTCTAAAGCGCGAAGAGTTGATTTTTCAGACTTGAAACCTTGACATGCTGGCGCACCTGCTTCCAATTCATGGGCACGTTTTGCTTCCAAGATTACGAGTGAATATTTTGAAGGAACCTTGTCAAGCAAGGTATCAATAGAGGGTTTTAACATCATTTGCTTGTACCTATTTTCTAAATTTTATCGGGTAGTTGGAGATTTTGGTAACATCTCCTGATAGTGACCAATGACACGATCCACACGGAAGTGCTCTGCTTCGATAACACGTTTGACACGCTCAGCAGCTAGGGGCACCTGATCGTTGACAATCGCATAATCATACTCACGCATGAGGGCAATTTCTTCCTTGGCTTTTTCGATTCGTTGGGCAATCACTTCTGCACTGTCTGTTCCACGACCTACCAAACGATCTTGCAATTCATCCAAATCTGGTGGTGTCAGAAAGATAAAGACAGCATCTGGAACCTTTTTCTTGACCTGAAGAGCACCTTGAACTTCAATTTCAAGGAAAACATCGATTCCCTTGTCCAAGGTTTCATTGACATAGGTCAGAGGAGTTCCATAGTAGTTGCCGACATATTCTGCGTATTCCAACATCTGTCCTTGACGAATCAGCTCTTCAAACTCTTCACGAGTACGGAAGAAATAGTCAACACCGTCCACTTCTCCGGGACGTTGTGCGCGTGTCGTCATCGATACAGAGTATTGAAATTGGTTTTCAGAACTCTCAAAAATCTCTCTTCTAACCGTTCCTTTTCCAACCCCTGAAGGACCAGAAAAAACGATTAGCAAGCCTCGGTCTGCCATTGTGTCTCCTTTTAGTCAGTCTGTAAAAATAAAATAAAATTTTCCTTCAGATAGTAGCATTTTACACAAACTATCCTTCTACAGTCTTTCTATCTAGTGTAACAAAAAAGCAGTAATTTTTCAACTGCTCTTTCTTATTTATTTAGCATAATCTACTGCACGAAGCTCACGAATCACGGTTACCTTGATATTTCCTGGGTAATCGAGATTGTTTTCAATTTTCTCACGAACTTTGTGAGCCAAGATTGTGACTTTGTCGTCCTTGATTTGTCCTGGATTGACCATGATGCGGATTTCACGTCCTGCTTGAAGGGCAAAGCTAGTTTGCACTCCCTCAAAGCCGTTAGCAATTTCTTCCAAATCATGAAGACGCTTGATGTAGCTTTCAAGAGACTCACTACGAGCACCTGGACGGGCTGCGCTCAAGGCATCTGCCGCAGCGACGATCACTGCAATGACACTTTCTGCTTCGACATCGCCGTGGTGGCTAGCAATCGTATTGACCACAACTGGGTGTTCCTTATACTTACGAGCCAATTCCATACCGATTTCAACGTGGCTACCCTCAACCTCGCGGTCAATAGCTTTCCCGATATCGTGAAGGAATCCAGCACGACGGGCAAGAGCCGCATTTTCACCAAGTTCGCTGGCCATGATACCAGCCAATTTAGCAACCTCAATCGAATGGCGCAAGACATTTTGTCCATAAGAAGTACGGAACTGCAAACGTCCCATAATCTTCATCAAGTCAGGGTGAAGGTTTGGCGCACCAATCTCATAGGCAGCTGCCTCACCGTATTCACGGATCTTATTGTCAATCTCTTGACGGTTTTTCTCAACCAACTCCTCGATACGAGCTGGGTGGATACGACCATCTTTGAGCAACATTTCCATAGTCATACGGGCAATCTCACGACGAATCGGGTCAAAACCTGACAAGGTTACCACTTCTGGTGTATCGTCGATAATCACATCAACCCCTGTCAAACTTTCAAAGGTACGAATGTTACGACCTTCACGACCAATAATGCGTCCCTTCATAGTATCATCTGGCAGATGAACTGTTGAGTTTGTTGACTCCGCTACATATTCACCAGCGATACGTTGCATAGCTTGAACCAAGATGTCCTTGGCCATTTTGTCAGAACGTTCCTTGACCTCTTGCTCAGCTTCGCGAATACGGCTGGCAATCTCCTTGGTCAAGTTTTCCTCTGTCTGAGCCAAGATAATATCTCGTGCTTCTTCCTGAGACAGGGCACCAATACGCTCTAACTCTGCTTCTTTTTGTCTTTCGACTTCCTCTAATTGCTCTTCACGCGCATCAAGGTTTTTCGCTCTATCAGAAATACTTTGTTCTTTTTGTTCAAGTGTTTGTTCTTTACTCGTCAAATTGTCGTCCTTACGGTCAAGACTAGTAGCTCTCTCTGTCAAACGACTTTCGATTTGTTTGAGTTCTTGACGTTCTGATTTGAATTCAGCGTCCACTTCTTCACGGTATTTTCTGGCTTCTTCTTTGGCCTCCAATAGTGCTTCTTTTTTAAGAGACTTGCTTTCACGTTTAGCTTCATTAACAAGTAAATCCGCTTCACGCTCAGCTTGTCCACGTAAATTAGTTGCTTCTTGTTCAGCATTTAAAAGCATCAACTCCGCAGCTTCCTGAGATGATTTCATCTTAGCTGAGATGCTGACATATCCAATGACTAAACCAATGATGACGGCAAAAACAGCAATCGCAAGCGACATGATCTCCATGTTTTTACCTCATTTTATTGTTATTCCGAATGACATACATTCTTTTACATTCTACCATAAAAAAGTGATTTTCACAAACCTAAAATAGAATATGTTTTGAGGAATTTAGCGGAATTTAGCAATTTTATCTCCGTGGTACCACCTTAGACTAAACCAAAAGGAGGAATAAATCCCTCCTAAAGTTAGGTATTGTTTCATTCAATCCCATCCCATCCCATCAATTTTAGCACATAATGTTCAAAAAATATTATATCATCACAACCAACCAGATTCTTTCGCAATATTAGCTGCCTCTGTTCGATTAGCAGCATCTAGTTTCGAAAGAATATTGGTGACATAATTTCGGACGGTTCCGTTTGATAAATAAAGTTGATCTGCAATTTCTTGGTTAGACAAGCCTTGAGCAATTCCCTTTAAAACGGCGATTTCTTGCTCTGTTAACGGGTTAGGATGCGTCATCACCACTTCCATCAATTCAGGCGAATATTCCTTACGTCCTTCGAGGACAGTGTGCAAGGTTTGCATGAGGTCTGCAATGCTTCTTTCTTTTAAGACATAAGCATCCACTCCAGCCTTGACCGCACGTTCAAAATATCCGGGGCGCTTGAAGGTCGTCACCACAACTACCTTTGTTTCTAGCATTTCTGCTCGTATCCACTCCAAGACTTCGAGACCTGTCTTAACAGGCATTTCTACGTCAAGAATGGCGATATCTACGGACTCCTTTCCTAAGAGTTGAATTGCTTCTTGCCCATTCTTTACTTGTAAGACAGACTCTACATCTGCTTGAAAGGCAAGCAACTGGCACATAGCATCTCGCAACATACTTTGATCTTCTGCAACAAGTAGTTTCATCTTAGTTTCTCTCCTTATAAGGTAGTCGAACCTGCACTTCAGTCGGATGTTTCTGACTGATTACTCTTACTTCTCCTGAAAATGGAAGAACACGATCTCGAACTGTATGGAGGTCATCCCCCTTTATATAAGTAAAGCCACAGCCATCATCTCTCACTGTTAGAATGAGTTCTTTCTCTGTCCGTTCTAATTTCAAGTAGACTTTAGACGCTTTAGCATGTTTGATGATGTTGGTCACTAATTCAAGCAAAATCATGGAAGCCGTTGACTCCAATTCCTGAGTTAAGCTAGCTGTATCTAGTTGATTAGCTATTTCCACCTCAATTCCAGCAATTTCTAACATCTTTTTCACAGTCTCTAGTTCGGATGTCAAAGTTCTAGACTTAAGATTTTCCACAATGGTTCGCACTTCACGCATTGATTCTTTGCTAATTTGCTGTATTTCTTTTAATTCCTTTTCCACCTGTGGATAAGCCTGTATTTGAAATAACTGCAAGGCTAGATCAGTTTTAACACTAAGCATAGCAAAGGTATGCCCCAGACTATCATGCAAATCCTGACCGATACGACTACGTTCATTTTCAGCAAGCAATAGATTTATCTGGGCATTTTGCTTAGCCTGCGCTTCTTTCAAATCCTCCACAATCCGAATCCGAACCAATCCAAAAGTCATTAAATCGACAAAAGTAAGAATTACAAGTAGATAGAATAGAAACTCAACTTCGATTCTCTGAAAAATCAACAGTTGGCCCACAACAAGGACTTGAGCAAGAAGAAAAGTCCAGACATGTACAGACTTTAAACCACCTACGTTGAAATGATAACTTAAGAGATTGGATAGGAAAAAGAAAAACCAGATATAATTAACAGCAACAAAGGCAGTATTCCCAACTACATAAGTCAGCATGAGGCCCCAATATAGCCAAGATAGGCGCTGGCTCTTAGTTGTTAAAACACCCAAATACGCCACTACAAATAGAATATCAATCAATAAATGCCAGGCAGAAAGCCATCCAGCCACTACAGGTAGGATGGGGAAAATCATAAAAATTAAACTGGCCCAAAACATATAATGTATGCTTTTCAGTCTTTCAAGCATTAAGCATTCTCCTTATGACCTTGAAGATAAATGGTCAAACCAAACAAAACTACTGAAAAAACAAGTAAATAAACTGTGGCTGATAGATTGATGCCACCCTCGTTTAAGAAGGTCTTGACCAACTCCATCAACTGATAGCTTGGTAAAGACTTACCAACTGCTTGCATCCAGTCTGGAAATAAAGAGATGGGCATCCAGAGTCCGCCTAAAACAGCCAAGCCTAGATAAAGAAGATTACCCACGACAGACATCAGCTGACTAGTTGGTAACAGCGTCAAAGTCAAACCGAGAGCTACAAAGGCAACACTTCCTACTATCAGCAAGAGCGCCGCTCCAATCCAATTTCCAAGAGACATATCCACACCTCTTACAAAATGCCCAACTGAGAAAACCACCAAGATTGAAACCAAATAATCAACCAGCATACTTGTTATCTTTGATAGATAATATTCTACCATATTTACAGGGCTATGACGTAATGTTTTCTGCCAGTTGTTTATCTTATCGGTATGTAAAACAACTGGGAATGAAAACATAGCAGTCGACATCATGGAAAAAGCCGTCATGGAGATGAGGTAATCACGCATAAAATTAGCTGGCCCACCTGGTGTGTCCTGATACATGCCTGAAAAGAATAAATAGAAGGCCGTCGGCATCCCTACTGACAATAGATAAGTTACTAATTGTCGTTTGGTCAATAGAAATTCTATCTTGTTTAGTGCGATCCATCGTTTCATCTTAGTCATCTCCCTTTTGTGTTTCTTCAAAGATTGTATCCAGCAAACTGCGATTATTGACTTCAATTTCTTGAATCCTACATCCTGCTCTGACTAACAGTTCCCAGAAAGCATCCGCTTCACGTGTGACTACTTGCAGGGCATCTTGTTTTAGGACCCAGTTTTCAACCAAGTTTGACTGCTCTACGACTTCCTTGTAAGCTATAGGAAGGATAAAATGCTTTTCTATTTCCTCGCTACGCATAGCTAGAGGTGTCGTATCTCGAATCAACTCTCCCTTATTTAAGAGCAAAATGCGGTCTGCGGTGTGTTCCACTTCCTCAATATAATGGGACGAATAGAGAATGGTGACTCCCTGCGCTTTTAGGTCCTGAACAATTTCCCAAAAACGTTGACGGGTAGAGGTATCCATAGCCGATGTAGGCTCATCCAAAAAGACAAGCTTTGGTCGCCCAATTAAGGTCAAGATAAAAGAGAAAAGACGCTTTTGTCCACCTGATAATTTTTCTGCGAATTGCTCTTTTTGTTGCTTGTCAAACTGCAATAGTTGATCAATTTCCTGCTCACTCAAAGGATTTGGATAAATACTTTGAAAGAAAGCAATCAACTCTTTAACCTTCAATTTCTGTACAATCACATTTTCTTGAGGGAGGTAAGCCCTAGTATAGTCTAACTTAGAACTCGTCACTGGTAAATCTTGAATAGATACTTGACCGCTTGTGACCAGTTTATCTCCAAGCAAACAATCTAAGAGTGTTGTCTTCCCAGCACCATTGGGCCCAATCAAGGCGACGCATTCACCTTCAGCTACCTCAAAGGAAATATCCTTCAAAATAGCTTTACCCTTGATGTTTTTATTTAGGCTTTCTACCTTAATCATGTTCATGATATTCTCCTTTCAACCACTCCATTCCCATAGGGAAAATGACGAAAATCATAAATCCAAAACCCCAAGCACCACGAATAAATTGGCGAAGCAAGGTTTGGTCAAACCAACCAGTAAACATTTCCACTAACCATACCAAGAGTGACAGGCCGATAAAGAGATAGATGATTGCTTTTTTCATTCCTCAAACTCCTTTTTCACATCTGAGACTAATTTCAAACCTTCTCTGACAAGCCAAGACATCATTCCAAAGCCAGCAAAGAGCTCCCAAGGAAAATGATAGAAACCCTCGTCCAATCCTGAAAACATGAGATAGGTCATAACTCCTGCTGCTACTAAACTCACTGCGACAATCATTTTATTTTTCATTTCTTCTTCCTCCATTTCATACTTCAATTATAGTCCTTTGAAGTTAGCGGAGCTAGAAGCTTCTGTCACTAAGAAATATGACAAATGTCATAAAAAAAGAAAGTTGCAAAATCAACTTTCTTTTTAATCTATTAAATTTTTATTCCACACTAAATAGGTATGGGTAAACTGGTTGTTGGCCTTGGTGGATTTCGACTTCAACGTCTTCGAATTCTTCTGCGATTTCTTGGGCAATTTCATTGGCAAGTTCTTCGCTTCCGTCTTCACCGACATAGAAGGTTACGATTTCACTATCTTCATCCAACATATGTTTCAATGTTTCTGTCAAGGTTTGGTGCATGTCAGGGTTTGACACAAGAATTTTCCCATCAACCATACCAAGATTATCGTTTTCATGGATTTCTAAACCATCAATGGTTGTATCACGAACGGCTGTTGTGACGCTTCCGCTAACGACATCTCTAAGGGCTGCAGTCATACGCTCTTGATTTTCTTCAATTGACTTGCTTGGATCAAAGGCAAGAAGACTTGTCAAACCTTGAGGAAGAGTACGAGTCTCTACCACTACTGCTGGTTGCTCCAAAACTTCTGCTGCAGATTGAGCTGCCATGAAGATGTTTTTGTTGTTTGGCAGGAAGATGATGTTACGAGCGTTGACCTGTTCAACAGCCTTGATAAAGTCTTCTGTTGAAGGGTTCATGGTTTGACCGCCTTCGATAACATAATCTACACCTTGAGAACGGAAGATATCTGCTAGACCTTTACCAGCCACCACAGCAATCAAAGCATACTCTTTTTCTTCAGCTGGTTTGCTAACTTGAGCAGCTTCTTTCTCAACCTGTGCTTCGTGTTGGTTACGCATATTGTCAACTTTTACCTTGACCAAGCTACCATATTTAAGACCTTCTTGCATAACAAGTCCTGGATCTTCTGTATGAACATGGACTTTGACAATTTCATCATCGTTAACAACGAGGAGAGAATCTCCAAGTTCATTCAAGTAGTTACGGAATTCGTCGTAGTCAAAATCTTTGGCATAGGTTGGACCTTGTTTAAGAGCTACCATGATTTCAGTACAGTAACCAAAGGTGATGTCCTCAGTCGCTACGTGACCAGCCACAGACTTATGATGCTCTGCATTGATCATCTCACTCATGTTGGCAGGAGTCGCTACAAAGTCCTCGGATGCAATATATTCACCAGTAAGGGCTGAAAGGAAACCTTCATAGATGAAGACCAGTCCTTGACCACCTGAATCCACAACGCCAACTTCTTTCAATACTGGAAGCATGTCTGGCGTTTTAGCTAGAGCTGTTTTAGCACCTTCCAAGGCTGCGCGCATGACTTCAACAGCGTCATCTGTCTGCTCAGCTTTTTTCTTAGCACCGATAGCAGCCCCACGAGAAACTGTCAAAATCGTTCCTTCAACTGGTTTCATCACTGCCTTATAGGCAACTTCTACACCTGATTGGAAGGCGAGGGCCAAGTCTTGACCTGTTAACTCGTCTTTATCCTTGATGGCTTGTGAAAATCCACGGAAAAGCTGAGACGTAATAACTCCTGAGTTTCCACGCGCACCCATCAAAAGACCTTTGGCAAGAATGCTCGCTACCTCGCCAACTGTAGAAGCTGGCTTATCTGCAACTTCTTTAGCACCATTTTCAATGGTCATTCCCATGTTTGTTCCAGTATCTCCATCTGGAACTGGAAAGACGTTTAATGAATTGACATATTCAGCTTGCTTATTCAAGCGAGTTGATGCAGCCTGCACCATTTCTTGAAATAAGCTAGTAGTAATTTTTGACACGGTTATTCTCCTACAACTTTGATATTTTGAATGTAGACATTTACAGTCTGAGCAGTAATTCCAAGTTGGTTTTCCAAACTAAAACGAACACGCTCTTGAATGTTTTTTGACACTTCGCTAATCTTTGTTCCGTAGCTCAACACGGTATATACATCAACTGCAATACTGCCATCTTCGGCTGCCTTTACGACGACACCTTTGGAATAATTTTCCTTACCTAGAAGGGCTTGGAAATTATCTTTGAGGGCATTTTTACTAGCCATACCGACCACACCAAAAATCTCAGTTGCTGCTCCACCTACGACGGTTGCAATCACTTCATCTGTTAGTTCGATTTGACCATCTTTTGTATTAATTTTTACAGTCATCCTTTTTACCTCAACTAGTTGATACTCTATTTTATCATATTTCAGCCCAAGTGTAAAAGCAGAATACTGTATCAGCGGATATTTACTCTATTTTTCAAATGATTTTATATCTACAGTAAAAGAAAAAAGACCCTAAGGTCTCCTCACTTTTATTATTAAACGCGTTCAACTTTACCTGATTTCAAAGCACGAGCTGAAGCCCAAACTTTTTTAGGTTTACCATCGATAAGAACAGTAACTTTTTGAAGGTTTGGTTTTACGGCACGTTTTGTTTGGTTCATCGCGTGTGAACGGTTGTTTCCTGATACAGTCTTACGACCTGTAAAGTAACATACTTTAGCCATTGTGTTTTCCTCCTATTAGATCTAATATAGCGGATGTGCTAGCACCACATACTGTACTATGTTATCACACTTTCTTCATTTTTGCAAGGGAATTGGAAGATTTTTTTATTTAACGTAGACAATTTCCAACTTCCCAAAGGCCACATCTCCACGGATAATCAAGGTTTTGCTGGTTGGCGCTAGAGGAGTATCTGCCTTGGCTACGCCACAGAAAGTTTCTACCTTTAAATCAACTCCCCAATGTTTAGGAACATAGATAACTGCATTCCCAAAACCGACTTCCACTTTCAGAGTTGCGCTATCTCCTAAAATCTCTGCATTGTCATAATAGATTTTGGCATTCCCAAATCCGACCTCAAACTCATCTTCTACCAATTCTTGGTCTTGCTTGTAAAATGTACCCGCCCCAAAAGCAACTTCCTTATCTGTCAGAATGGTCTTTTCACCGTCATACCACCATTTTTTCCCATTCCAAGTTCTGTTAGAATGAGTGAGTGCGCTGACACCCATTACGATTAAAATACTTGCCCAGAACAATGACTGATTAGGAATTGGTAAAATGCCATAAAAGTGGTTAGCAATCATTAAGGCTACTAGAGCTGTAAAAGAGGCTGAAGTTAAGTGACGACGCAACAAAGCTCCAACTGATTGATAGGCAAAAAATCCAATACCAAGCAAGGGCCAAATTTGCCCACCGAATGAAGGGATTCCAAAATTTCCTTGTAATAATATTAAAGCTGCCAATACTAGCAACACAATACCAAATGCTTTCTTTTTCATGTTCTTACCTCATGTTTCTTAGATTTTCTTTTAGGAGGGATTGGTAATGCCGTGAGACATGAACCTCCTTATGGGTCTGATAAAAGGAAATAGTTCCTGTCCCTGAAAAGGACTTGTCAACCGAGTAAACTTGCCGAATATTAGCAATGGTCGACTTGGATACTCGACTGAAATAACGAGGAAGGATAGACTCTAACTCATAGAGTTTAAGCCGAACCTCGTAGGCATCTTTCTGGGTATGAGCGTAAATCTTGCTACCTTCCGTCTCAAAGAAGAGAATTTCCGATAAGTCCAGATAATATTCACCTGTTCCCTTGTAAAAAATCAACCGAGGAGACTTGGACTCTTGCAAGAGCCGCTGTAAATCCGCAATCTCATCTGTCAAAGACGCTGCCTTGATGACAATTTCAGTTTCCTCTAAATTGCTGTCAATTTCAATTCGTAACTTCATTCCATCTCCTTTCTGACTCTACTATATCAAAGCTAAAATAAGAAAACAAGAGCAAAAAAGCAAGTGGTTACTTTAGACTCGTAAGTGGTTGTAAGGTTACCTTAACTTACAGGTCAAAATAGAAAGAAAATCACACCCCACACAAGAGCACAAATATAGCCAACCACTACATCCTTGGGATAATGCACGCCACCTAAGACTCTCACTAGACCTAGGAAGGCTGATAATGTCAAACAAATCATCCCCATAGTTAGACTAGCATGCAAGCAAGCCATGGAGATAATGGTTGCTGAAAAGACATGACGACTGGGCATAGACTGACCAGGACTATCTCTATCAAGCAAAGGTTTAATAGTCCATTCCTCATAAGGCCTAGGAGCATTGATTTTCTTGCGAAGAAAGGACAAAATCACAAAACCTGATGCAGGAATAAACACATACATCAAGGCCTGTTTCCCAAATCCTTCTCGGAAATAGATAGTGGTTAACAAGGTCAGATAAACTATAGGCATAACTACTGTCATGAACCGATTAAAAGATCTTAACAGCATCAGATGGAACTGATTATTTTTAATGTTACCAGCGATGTGGCCATACCATTCTTGATAATTTTTCATATATTTTCTCATCACTTACTCAAATTTTATACTCAATAAAAATCAAAGAGCAAACTAGGAAGCTAGCTGCAGACTGCTCAAAGCACTGCTTTGAGGTTGTAAATAAGACTGACGGAGTCAGTAACATATACCGAAGCTGACGCGGTTTGAAGAGATTTTCGAAGAGTATTGCTTGCAGGGAAGCACTCGTCTTCTAGTATAGTGCAGAAAAAGAAGGCCGTCAAGCCTTCTTTCGATTTATTCTTCTGCTTCGTCTTCTGTAAATTGACTGTTGTAGAGGTCAGCGTAGAAACCAGCTTGCGCCATTAGCTCCTCATGATTGCCTTGCTCGATGATATTGCCGTCTTTCATGACAAGAATCAAGTCAGCATTACGGATGGTTGACAAGCGGTGGGCGATGACAAAGGAAGTTCTGCCCTCCATCAAACGATCCATAGCTTTCTGAATCAATTCCTCTGTACGGGTATCAACAGAAGAAGTCGCTTCATCTAGGATTAGGAGTGGCGCATCTTTCAGCAAAGCACGAGCAATGGTCAAGAGTTGTTTTTGTCCGACAGACAAGGTTACTGTATCATCCAAGACAGTATCATAACCATCTGGCAGGGTCATGATAAAGTGGTGAATCCCCACAGCCTTGCTGGCTTCAATCACACGCTCATCACTAATCCCCTTTTGGTTATAGATGAGATTATCTCGGATAGTACCTTCAAAGAGCCAAGTATCCTGCAAGACCATTGAAAAGGCATCATGTACTTCCGAACGCTTCATCTCCTTGGTATCCACGCCATCAATGCGGATACTTCCCTCATCAATCTCATAGAACTTCATCAAAAGATTGACAATAGTTGTCTTACCAGCTCCTGTCGGTCCGACAATCGCGACCTTTTGACCTGCATGAGCTGTCGCAGAAAAGTCATGGATGATGGTTCGCTCTGGTGTGTAACCAAAGGAAACTCGATCAAAGACTACTTGACCTTTCATGTCGCTCAGTTGTCTTTCTTTATAAGATTCATCTTCCATTTCCTCTTCAGCTAGAAATTCGAAGACACGTCCCATGGCTGCGCTAGCCTGCTGAAGACTGGTAATCCCTTGAGCGATTTGTGAAAGGGGCTGAGAAAAGATACGCACGTAGGCCATAAAGGCAACGATAATCCCGATACTAATCTGCCCATTTAAGGCCAAGGCTGCACCGACGATAATCACTAAGGCATAGCTAAAGTTCCCAATGAACATCATGATCGGCATCATAATCCCTGAAATAAACTGAGATTTCCAGATACTGTTATACAGACGATGGTTTAATGTCGCAAATTCTTCTTTTGTGCTCTCGATAGCATTGTAACTGGTCACCACATTATGGCCAGAGTACATTTCCTCCACATAGCCATTGACAGCCGCCAAATCCTGTTGCTGACTCTTAAAGAATCCCTGCGATTTGCCCATAAAGACGGACACAAAAGCAAAACCGATAAGAGTTGAAGCAACCGTCACCAAGGCTAAAATCCAGTTCATCCCAAACATGGTTACCAAGACTGCCACGACCAGTAAAGTGGATGAAAGAACTGTTCCCAGACTTTGATTGAGGGATTGGGCTGCAGTGTCAACGTCATTAGTCACACGAGACAAGGTATCCCCTTGAGAATGTCCATCAAAATACCCCAATGGAAGACGATTAATTTTCTCTGCAATCGCTCTTCTCAAACGCTCTGAAAAACGTTGAATGGCTGTTGTAAACAGAAAGGTTTGCAAATAATTTGATAGAAGTCCAATCACATAGATAACGGCCAAAAAACCACCAATAGCTGCAACCGCAGCGACATCCACACTTGTTTCTAGACCACTGGCAATGATATTGGTCATTTCCTTGATACGAGTTGGCCCATAAACAGTAATGATATTGGATAGGATTGTTGCTAAAAAGGCGATTAGAAGGGCAAACTGGAGACCTGCAAGATAGGGTTTACTCTGTTTCCAGAGAGACATTCTTTTATTTTCCATGTTCCAATTCCTCCTTCGATAATTGTGAATAGGCAATTTCTTGGTAAACTTCGTTGGTAGCTAGAAGCTCCTTGTGGGTGCCTTGTCCCACTACTTTTCCTTGATCCAAGACCAAAATCAAATCTGCGTCCATAATGGTTGAAATACGCTGTGCGACAATAAGCTTGGTCATAGATTTTGTTTTCTCTGCTAGCTCTTGGCGTAGGACACGGTCTGTCTTGTAATCCAAGGCTGAGAAGGAGTCATCAAAGATGAGGATTTCTGGCTTCCGAGCCAAGGCACGCGCAATGGCCAGACGCTGTCTTTGTCCACCTGAGAAGTTGGTGCCTCCTTGGGCTACTTCTGACTCTAAGCCCGCTTCCTTGTCTTCGATAAAGTTCTTAGACTGGGCCAATTCCAAGGCTTGCCACATGGCTTGTTCACTAAGCGGTGTTTCTTGGCTGCGTCCAAAGTCTAGATTGTCCTTGACATCACCTGAAAAGAGTACAGCTTTTTGTGGAATATAGCCAACCTTATTGCGTAAATCTTCCAAACCGTAGTCTTGAACATTGACACCATCCACTAGAATTTCTCCTGCTGATACGTCATAGAAACGTGGAATCAGATTGACTAGAGTTGATTTACCAGAACCCGTTGAGCCGATAAAGGCCACTGTTTGGCCAGCTTCTGCTCTAAAGCTAACATGCTCAATAACTGCCTCTGAATTTGCCGCATAGCGAAAGGTCACATCCTTAAATTCGACCTGACCTTTGAGATTTTCATCAGCCAACTGCACTTGAGCAGGATTTTGGATAGAAGAATGCAAATCTAGAACCTGATTAATCCGTTTGGCAGAGACCATGGTTCGAGGAAGAACGATGAAGAGCGCCCCCATGAGAAGGAAGCCCATGACAACCTGCATGGCATAAGACATGAAAACAACCATGTCACTAAAGAGAGGCAGACGAGCTGTCGGAGCAGCATCGTTGATTACATAGGCCCCAATCCAGTAAATCGCCACACTCAAACCACTTGAAATCCCCATCATGATGGGATTCAAAATAGCCATAAGACGGTTAACAAACAAATTCAAGCGTGTCAATTCATCATTTGCTACTGCAAATTTTTCATCTTGGTACTTTTCAGCATTGTAGGCACGAACAACGCGAATACCTGTTAAACTTTCACGAGTAATGCTATTCAGTTTATCAGTCAGACTCTGAATCAAGGACTGTTTTGGAAAGGCTAGCGTCATCAAAACTGTTGTCATCAAAACATTGACAATCACTGCCACAAGTACAGCCCAGAGCCAGTATTCTGAATGACCTAAAATCTTCCCGATAGCCCAGATAGCCATAATTGGACCACGCGTAACCACTTGCAAGCCCATGGTGATCAGCATCTGAACTTGAGTAATATCATTAGTGGTACGAGTTAGGAGACTGGGAATAGAGAATTTCTTAATCTCTGTCTGCGAGTAATCCAAAACTCGGTTAAAAATGTCGCTTCTTAACCTACTAGTATAGGAAGCGGCCACTCTGGATGCAAATAATCCAACTGCGACTGCGGACAAGAAGGCAAAAAAAGACATTCCGACCATCATACCTGCTGGTTGCCATAACTCATCCAAGTTGGTTCCTTGACTTCCTAGCAAATCCGTAATTTTCGAGATATAGGTCGGAACTTCCAACTCTAGATAGACCGAAAAGCAAGTAAAGAGAATAGCTAGTAAAATCATCCCCCATTCTTTTCTACTAATTCGCTTAGCTAATTTCTTCATTATCTCCTCCTATTCTCTTGATATTTTCCTGTAGTTGATTGAGGACTTTCTCAAAAATCAGTAATTCATCTTCATCAATGTCTGCCATCAATTGGTTGTCAATGCGTTCAAAGAAGGCTTTAACCTGCTTCATTTGAGAACGCGATTTGTCCGTCAGACGAACAAACTTAGCCCGCTTATCGACAGGACTCGCCTCCAATTCCACCAAACCATTTTGTACCATACGCTTGACCAAGTTACTCGCCACAGACTTGGTAATATTGAGTTCCTGCTCGATATCTTTAATCAAGACCAAGTTTTTGTTTTCCTCACGACTATCCAAAAAACGTACAACCTGGCCTTGTGGTCCACCCATAAATTCAATGCCGCAACGTTTGGCTTCCTTTTGCACCATCAGATGAATCTGGTGACCAAAACGCTTAAAGACCAACATCGGTTTATCCATACTAGCTCCTTTCTAACTATCACATTTAGCTCTCCTAGGAACTAAATAAGTTTCCATGAGAACTATTCTATCACTTTGAAAAGAGATGTCAAGAAAAAAGTTTCCTAGAGAACTATTTTCTTGATTAAAAAAATCCCAAGTGATTTTCTCACTTAGGATCATATTCTCTAGGTTAAATTAGAATCCGACTACGTTTGTGTAGATTTTTTGTACGTCTTCGTCGTCTTCAAGGACACTGTAAAGTTTTTCAAAGGTTTCAAGGTCATCGCCTGACAATTCCACTTCTGACTGAGGAATCATTTCCAATTCAGTAACTTGGAATTCTTCGACACCTGACTCACGAAGGGCAACGATAGCCTTATGAAGATCAGTTGGAGCTGTGTAAACTGTGATTGTACCTTCTTCTGCTTCTACATCATCCACATCCACATCTGCTTCTAGCAATTGCTCAAAGACTGCATCGGCATCTTCACCTGCAAATACGATAACTCCCTTGTTGTCAAAGAGGTATGAAACCGAACCTGAAGCGCCCATGTTTCCGCCATTTTTACCAAAAGCTGCACGGACATTAGCCGCTGTACGGTTGACATTTGAAGTCAAAGTATCAACAATCAGCATAGAACCATTTGGTCCAAAACCTTCGTAACGTCCTTCTGTAAAGGTTTCGTCTGTGTTTCCTTTAGCCTTGTCCAAAGCCTTATCGATAACGTGTTTTGGCACTTGCGCTTGTTTAGCACGGTCGATAACGAACTTCAAGGCTGAGTTTGATTCTGGATCTGGATCACCTTTTTTAGCTGCTACATAGATTTCTACACCAAATTTTGCATATACTTTAGAGTTAGCTCCATCTTTAGCCGTTTTCTTGGCTACGATATTGGCCCATTTACGTCCCATTAGGAATCTCCTTTTTTCACATTTTAATCTTTCTTATTATAACACAAGTTTTTTCGATTTTCACTAGAGGAAATGGATTTTATTCAGTAAATCAAGCTAGGATGACACTTTTGTTGCCAAGATGGCCTTGCCTTCTTTTATCAAGGGGTGACGGAAAAGCGAAAAGTACAGTTGAATGGTCATGGCAACCCAGATTAAGGGTTCGCAAAGGATAACTCCCTTATATCCTGCCCAAGGGATAATCAAAACCACAAAAGCGATTTTCCCGATTAGTTCGATAAAGCTAGAAACCAGAGGAAGGATTTTTTGCCCCAAACCCTGCAAACAATTGCGATAAATCAACAAGAGACTCAAAATAGGATAAAAGGCTGAACTGATTTGCAAGTACAGACTTCCATTTTCTATCAAGTAACCATTTGTCGAACTAGCCAAGAAGGAAACCAAGGTTGGACTGGCAAAAAAGAGGAAGATACAAACAAAAACTGCCCAGGATATACTTAGACGACTGCCGATTCGAAGTCCTTGAACAATGCGGTCTGGTCGCTTAGCTCCTAGATTCTGAGAAGCAAAGGTCGTCATTGATGCAGAAATAGCAGTCATGGGAAGAAGGGCGAAAGCCATAATGCGTCGAGCTGCCGTCTGGGCACTAATAATCACTGCACCAAAGGTATTAACAGAAGACTGTAAAATCACACTGCCGATCGATACAATTGAACTCATCAAACCCATAGCTAAACCTTGCTCCAAGAGATCAGCGTACAAAGCCTTGTTCCATTTGAAATGCTTGAGTTGAGGCAAAAGTTCTGGCACACTCTTACGGATATAATAAAAGCAGAGAACCGCTGATAAGCCTTGCGAAATGATGGTAGCAAGGCCTGCAGATTGAACTCCCAGATGCAATTGCGTAATGAAATAGAGATCCAGAACCACATTAACCAGAGCAGAGAAAATCAGAAATCCAAGGGCTGCTAGACTGTCCCCAATGGACCGCAACAAACCTGCAAAGAGATTATAAGCAAAGCTGACACCGACACAGGTCACAATCATAGAAATATATTGATAGGACTGAGGAAGGATTTCTGCAGGAGTATCTAAGTATTGCAAAAGAGGATACAGACCAAGAAAGCCCAGCAACATCACTACAATACTCAAAAGAGCACCTAAAATCCAGGTAGCTGCTACCGCTTCCTTGATTTTGGTGAAATTCCTAGCCCCATAATAGCGGGCAATGACAATCCCCATTCCATTACCAACACCAAGCGTAAAGCCTATAATCAAATCAAAAATAGCAGTTGTTGCCCCAACCGCAGCCAAGGAATCTTGACCAAGAAAACGTCCAACAATCAAGACATCAGCAGTATTATAGAGCTGTTGGAAAATATTGGACAGCAAGATTGGAAAGGCAAAACTCAAAAGCGAAGGAAGAATAGGACCATGAATCAGGTCCACTGTTCGTTTTTTATTCATAAGGCTATTATATCAGCTTTCTAAAGGAGCGACAAGAAACAGCAAACTATGCCAGAACTAGGCAATGAAAAAGCAGTGAATTTCTCCACTACTTTAACAGCTTATTCTTCAATTTCGATTTCAAGCTCGTCGCCTAGGTCAAGTGTCACTTCTTCATTCACAGAATCTGCTTGAACTACGTCATCTTTTTTAGTTTCAACACCTTCTACAGAAGCTTCTTCTCCATCAATCAAACCAAATTGAACACGGACTTGATGATCAATCTCATCAAAGACTTCTGGGTTATCTGCCAAGTATTTCTTAGCATTTTCAGAACCTTGCCCGATTTTCTCATCCTTATAAGAATACCAAGCCCCTGCTTTTTTGATGATATCCAAATCGCTTGCAACCTTCAAAAGCTCACCGGTCTTAGAAATTCCTTCTCCGTACATGATTTCAACGAAGGCTTCTTTAAATGGTGGAGCCACCTTGTTTTTCACGACCTTGATCTTGGTTTCTTTACCGACGTTGGTGTCTTTTTGGTCACCAGTTCCCTTGATTTGCGTGCTTCCACGAACATCCAAACGGACTGATGCGTAGAATTTCAAGGCACGTCCACCAGGAGTTGTTTCTGGATTTCCAAACATGACCCCAACTTTTTCACGCAATTGGTTGATGAAGATGGCAATTGTTTTGGTTTTATTGATAGAAGCACCAAGTTTACGCATGGCCTGACTCATCATACGAGCCTGCAAACCAACGTGGCTATCTCCGATATCTCCATCAATTTCCGCACGAGGGACAAGGGCCGCAACGGAGTCGACTACGACAAGGTCAACTGCACCTGAGTCAATCAATTTTCCTGCAATCTCAAGACCTTGCTCTCCTGAGTCTGGTTGAGACAAGAGCAATTCGTCAATATTGACCCCAAGAGCCGCAGCATAAGCTGGATCAAGGGCATGCTCCGCATCGATAAAGGCTGCAATCCCACCTTCTTTTTGCGCTTGTGCAACTGCATGAAGGGCAACCGTTGTCTTACCAGATGACTCTGGCCCATAGATTTCGATGATACGTCCCTTAGGATAACCACCTGAACCAAGGGCAATATCAAGAGCCAAGGAACCTGAGCTCATCACTTGCACCTTTTGCTCTGCACGCTCACCCAAACGCATGATTGAACCCTTACCAAAGTCTTTCTCAATCAATTTAAGAGCGTCATTCAAGGCTTTTTCACGTTCTGCCCCGAATTTTTTTGAAATTTCATCTAATTTTTTTGGTTTTTTCGCCATTCTATTCTCCTACATTCTAATGGTCCTCAGACCTATCTACTATTATATCAAAAGTTAGTCACTTAATAAAGCCTTGCGAACTAGGTTAAAGGCATGCATAACCGCAATGTGACGTACATCTGCTCGACTTCTGCCTCCAATATTGACCTTGATAACCTCAGTTCCTTGCTCTTGAGCCAAGCCTATGAAGACTGTCCCAGCTGGATGTCCTTCCAGGCTATCTGGTCCTGCCACTCCAGTCAAACTAAGGCCAAAATCAGACTGGGTCTTGATTCGTGCCTGCTCAGCCATCTTCTGAGCTGTAAATTCAGATACCACACCGTGCTCTTCCAAATCCTTGACAGGAATATCCAACATTTTTGATTTTTCCTCCAAGCTATAGGTCACAAAACCACCCTTAAATATACTTGAAGCACCCGAAAAATCCGCTACCCTAGCTTGGAAAAGACCAGCCGTCAAACTCTCTGCAGCCGTGATAGTTTTCCCTTGCCTTTTCAGTTCTTCTACCACAATGCTAGCTAAACTAGTTTCTTCCCCATAACCATAACAAAGTTTTCGTAAAGAAAGGCCTTCAAAAGTTTGACGATTCAAGATTTGATTTTCTAAGATATCCAGCGCTTGATTCGCCTCTTCTTGACTGCTAACCTTTGTTGACAGACGCAGAGTGACTTCTCCTGTCTTGGCATAAGGCGCTAAGGTCGGATCTGTTTGATTGTCAATCAAATCAGCCAAAATGGTCACCAACTGACTTTCGCCAATTCCAAAGAAACGAAGAACTCGGGAATACAGCTTGCTTCCTGTCATCAACTTGGGTAGAAGTTGGTTTAAAACCATGGGTTTCAATTCACTTGGCGGACCAGGAAGGACAACGTAGGTCACTCCTTCGACTTCTAATATTCCTCCAACTGCCAACCCTGTTTCGTTTGGTAGTGGAGTCGCCCCTTCTACAAGTTGAGCTTGTCTTTCGTTATTCGGTGTTCGGGCATAGTCTGGTCTCTGAGCAAAAAAGACATCCAACTTCTCCTGCGTCTGAGGATCAAAGACTAATTCTTTACCTAAAAATTTAGCTAGAGTTTGTTTAGTTAGGTCGTCCTCAGTTGGCCCCAAACCACCTGTCAAAATCACCAGACTACTACGTTGACTGGC
This sequence comes from Streptococcus mitis, assembly GCF_965111735.1. Classification (GTDB taxonomy): domain Bacteria; phylum Bacillota; class Bacilli; order Lactobacillales; family Streptococcaceae; genus Streptococcus; species Streptococcus mitis_DR. The sequence goes on along the minus strand of NZ_OZ217346.1, from coordinate 347,085 downwards.
AATCTCAAGCAAAGACAAGAGACGAACTTCATTGTCTCCTACAGCCGTCTGAAAATAAACATCTACCCCGATTTCGGCTAGTTTCTCTGATAAAAACTGGGCATTGGTATTGACAATCTGCCCTGTTAAAATTTCTGTTCCGACAGCCATAATTTCTGCTTTCATGTTTCCTCCTACCTATCTATTCGTATTTTTTTGAAAAAATCGCAGGAAATTTCCCACGATTGATTTTTTATTTGTATCAAACAAACGAACGAACTATTCTACTTCATTTGTTACAAAGACACCTTGTTGTTGATTATCCCCATCACCAACAGGCACTCTTCCAAACAAATCTTCAAATAAGACAACATTTGTTTCAAGCTGAGTGACTTCTTCTTGTCCCAAAGAACGTCGCAATATATTCTGCATTTCCAACATATGCTCTCTCGAAACAATCTGGTAAGAAATACCTTGCAACATCTCTCCTTCGCCCTTTAATTGTTGAGTTTCAATCGTTTTAAACGAGTCCTTGTAACCTAACAAACTTGGGATACTCTTGGCAGACAAATCAATATTAGTCTGCATATTAGTACTCAAGGCTTTTAAGATAGATTGATAGTGACTAACGCTATTCAAACTAAGAACTTTTTCAACAACCTTTTGAATGACTTCACGCTGACGCTTCTGACGTCCGTAGTCCCCTTCTGGGTCCTGATAACGCATGCGGGAATAAACAAGCGCTTCTTCTCCATTTATTGTCTGCTCTCCAACACCGATAGAAATGGTGTTAAATTCTTCTTGATCACTGATAGAAATCGGGAAACCTAGTGTATTATTAACCGTAATCCCGCCCACTGCATCTACCAATTGTTGCAATCCTTGCATATTGACCATAATATAGCGGTCAATATGGATATTCATCATCTTTTGAATCGTTGAGATAGCTAATTCTGCACCTCCACCCGCATAGGCAGCGTTCAGTTTCGCTTCCTCAATCTGGCCATCTTTATGCTGAATTTTCGTCAAAATATCTCTCTCTAAACTCAACATCATAGTCTTTTTCGTATGCGGATTCACCGTCAAGAGAATCATGGAATCACTATTTCCAGCCCATTGATCTGTACGCTCTACATTCCCAGTATCAACCCCCATTAAAAGGATCGTTAAGGGTTCAGTCGCCTCAATAACATTGGTTTCTTCCCCAATCTTTTTATAGGTTTTTGATAAGGTTTGTGTACCTTGCTGATAAATGGTATAAGCAAAGACACCCACACCCAAAACTGTCACAGCTAGAAAAGCTAGCACCATTCCAATAATTTTTTTAACCATATTTCTATTAATCTATCAGTCTACCCATCTGGTAAACGTCGATAAATCCCCCTTCTTCTATGTACGCACCGCGCTCTTGTCTACCTTCAATTACAAAGCCATGTTTTTGATATAGATGAACTGCAGCCAGATTACGAGTTTGGACAGTTAGTTGAAGTCGACGAAGAATGCCACTAGCCTGCGCCCATTCTACGATTTCTTCAAGTAACAAACTTCCCAGTCCATTATTCCAATATTTCTGACCAATCACAATAAAGAGATCTCCAATATGACGAACTCTCTTGCGTTGATCAGCTGTGATATTTACAAGACCAGCAATTTCATCATTCAGCAAGGCAAGTAAAGTGATTTGATTTTCCGAGTGAGCCTGTTTATCCAAAAACAACTCCATCTCAGTATCTGTCATTAAAATGCCATTCCTGTCCAGACTGGTAAAATCTGTTTCTAAACTGACACGATTTAAAAATGTCACTAACTCAGCCACATCACCAGGTTCTGCTTCCCTAATGAGCAACTCATACTCCATGATGAAGCTCCTCTAAGAGTTTTTCTGCACGCAAGCCCTTTGCTTGGAAATGTAATCTGCGACCGTCTTCTTCTTTTAGAATTTCCAATTCTAAATAATTATCTGGCAAGGCATCACCTAAAAGATGTCCCCACTCGATGACAGTTACCCCACCACCAAAGAGAAACTCATCCAAATCAATAGAATCCGCATCTCCCTCAATACGATAAACATCTAAATGATAAAGAGGAATACGACCTTCATACTCTCTCACAATAGTATAGGTTGGACTCTTAATCATCTGAGTAATCTGTAACCCTTTAGCAAGACCTTTTGTAAAGGTCGTTTTGCCTGCTCCAAGTTCTCCAGTTAGAATTAAGACGTCATTTTTTTCTAATAAATAGCCCAAACGTTCCCCTAAGGACTGTAACTCTTCTTCGTTTTTAGTGTACATGTTTCTATTATACCAAAAAGTTGTCCTTTGTCTAGGTATTATCTATGAATTCCATATTATAAATTGTAAAACTTGGACCTTCACTTCTTTTATATTTAAAATAGAAACAGCAAGAAGACAACTAACAAGATATCTCTCATCAAATGACTGTAAAATGAAACTTCCCAGCGAATAACTTTTGGCACCAACAGTCCTAGAAATAGCATTCCCAAGGCAATATAAAAGGTCATGGACAATAGCATCCAAGGATTTCTGAGAAAGATTAGAATAGCTAGTCCACTAATAAAACAGATTTCCTTCTTTCCTAAAATCTTTTTCAATCCATTTACATACTTCTGAATTGGTAGAAAAACTAACAAATCAATACCAAATAAGAAAAAGAAACTCGGTAGAAAGGCTTCCACAAACCCTTCTACGGATGTATTTCCTGCAAGGATATGTTCTATGACAATTAAGGCTAAACCCAAAATGTTTACTAAGAGCAACAGACTATACAAGAATTGTTGCTTATCTTCCTTAAAAACTGAATAATGTTGATTTCCCTGCCCTCTATAGTAGTTTAATCCTGCACCAATACTGGCAAGGAGCAGCATGCCAACTAAATAATAGAAGCAGTTTTGATTTAACATCAAGGCCCAAGTCGATAAACTTAAACAAGAACAGCTACTAAGACCAAAAAACGTCAGCAATAACAAAACACGAATTTGCTTTTTCATTTTTTCCATCATTCTTCCTCCCTACTTGCTCTTATTATAGGCTAGAAATTCTCACCATTGCTAAAATATTTCTCAACTGTCAGTTTTCTACTCTAAAATGCAAAAAAGTTTGATGCAAGTATCCCTTACATCAAACTTTTATTATTTCTCTTCAAACCAAAGAGCAATTTCTCGCTTAGCTGACTCTTCTGAATCTGATCCATGTACAATATTTTGAATAGCTTGGTTTTCTCCAGCAGCTTTTGCAAAATCACCTCGAATAGTTCCTGGTAAAGCTTCTTCTGGACGAGTTGCCCCCATCATGGTCCGCCAAGTTTCGATTACTTTGGGACCAGAAATGATGCCCACAAGAACTGGTCCTGAAGTCATGAATTCACGAATCGGTGGGTAAAAACTTTGGCCAACCAAGTCCTGATAATGCTGGTCAATCAACTCTTCTGAAAGCTGTAAACGCAACTCCAATTTTTCGATTGTAAATCCACGTTGTTCGATGCGTTTCAACACTTCACTAACTAGCCCTCTTTTTACACCGTCTGGTTTAATGATAAAAAATGTTTGTTCCATACCTGTCTCCTTTGTCAGCTTCTTTCTTTTATACTCTTCGAAAATCAAATTCAAACCACGTCAACGTCGCCTTGCCGTACTCAAGTATAGCCTGCGGCTAGTTTCCTAGTTTGCTCTTTGATTTTCATTGAGTATTATTTTACCACATTTCGTGAAAAAATGGAGAAAGTTTTCAGAAAAGAGAAAGAGAACCCGAGGGCTCTCTCATTCTCTTTTATTCTACTGTTTCTTCCACAGTTTCAACGGCAGTATCCACAACTACTTCTGTTGTTTCTTCATTTCCTTCTTCCTCTACTGGAGGATTAAGGTATTCTTCTTCGTTGACAGCATGTGGTTCAAGGTTACGGTAGCGAGCCATACCAGTACCTGCTGGGATGATCTTACCGATGATAACATTTTCTTTAAGTCCAAGGAGATGGTCTTTCTTACCACGGATAGCTGCGTCAGTAAGGACACGAGTTGTTTCCTGGAAGGAAGCCGCTGACAAGAAACTGTTGGTTTCAAGTGAGGCTTTGGTAATTCCCATAAGAACTGGTCGACCAGTCGCTGGAACTCCACCTGCGATAAGGACATCTTTGTTGGCATCTGTAAAGTCATTGATATCCATAAGGGTACCCATGAGAAGATCTGTGTCACCTGGATCCATGACACGGACTTTACGGATCATTTGACGAACCATTACCTCAATGTGTTTGTCACCGATTTCTACCCCTTGGCTACGGTAAACTTTTTGTACTTCACCAAGAAGATAAGTTTCAACTGACAAGACATCACGGACTGCAAGGAGACGTTTTGGTTGGATAGAACCTTCTGTAAGAGCAGCACCACGCGCTACTTGGTCTCCAACTTCGACACGCATACGAGCTGTAAATGGAACGACATATTCCCCTTCGCCAGTTTCACCCTTAACAAAGACTTTCTTAGTACGAGTTGATGCATCCTCTTCGATAGCGGTAACTTGTCCTTTAACCTCTGTGATAACCGCTTCCCCTTTAGGATTGCGGGCTTCAAAGATTTCTTGGACACGAGGAAGACCCTGAGTGATATCGGTATTTGAGGCAACCCCACCCGTGTGGAAGGTACGCATTGTAAGCTGTGTACCAGGTTCCCCGATAGATTGGGCAGCGATTGTACCGACTGCTTCACCAACTTCAACCGCATCACCAGTCGCCAAATTGATACCATAACAGTGACGGCAGACACCATGACGAGTGTTACATGTAAATACGGAACGGATAGTGACTTCTTCCACACCAGCATTGACAATTTCACGCGCCTTGTCTTCTGTAATCAACTCATTTGGACCAATGATAACTGCACCAGTTTCTGGATGTTTAACAGTTTTCTTAGTGTAACGACCGTTGAGACGTTCTTCAAGAGACTCGATCATCTCTTTTCCTTCTGCGATAGAGCGAATCAAGAGACCGCGGTCAGTTCCACAGTCGTCCTCACGGATGATAACGTCTTGGGCAACGTCAACCAAACGACGAGTCAAGTAACCTGAGTCGGCTGTCTTAAGGGCCGTATCGGTCATACCTTTACGCGCACCGTGAGTTGAGAAGAACATTTCCAATACCGACAAACCTTCGCGGAAGTTTGAAAGGATTGGCAATTCCATGATACGTCCGTTCGGAGCAGCCATCAGACCACGCATGCCGGCAAGCTGTGAGAAGTTTGAGATGTTACCACGGGCTCCAGAGTCCATCATCATAACGATTGGGTTCTTAGGATCTTGGTTGGCAATCAAACGTTTCTCAAGTTTTTCACGGGCAGCACGCCATTCGGCTGTAACAGCATTGTAACGCTCGTCGTCTGTGATCATACCACGACGGAATTGTTTGGTGATTTGTTCTACACGTTTGTGTGATTCTTCAATGATTTCAGCCTTGTCATCAACGACTGGGATATCGGCGATACCCACTGTCAATCCTGCAAGAGTTGAGTGGTGGTAACCGAGGTTCTTCATACGGTCAAGTAGGGCAGAAGTTTCTGTCGTACGGAAACGTTTGAAGATTTCAGCGATGATATTTCCAAGGTTTTTCTTCTTGAATGGGGGGTTGAGTTCAAGTTTGCTGATTGCTTCCTTGATATCTCCACCAAGTGGCAAGAAGTATTTAGCTGGAACACCTTCTGTCAAGTTGGCATTGTTTGGTTCTTGCAAGTATGGTAGACCCTCTGGCATGATGTCGTTGAAGAGGATTTTACCAACTGTTGTAAGCAAGACCTTGTGTTTTTGCTCTTCTGTCCATGGTTTGTTGAGGCTATCTGTTGCAATACCAACACGTGAGTGGAGGTGAACATAGCCATTACGGTAAGCCATAACCGCTTCGTCACGGTCTTTGAAGACCATTCCTTCACCTTCACGACCAGCTTCTTCCATGGTCAAGTAGTAGTTACCCAAAACCATGTCCTGAGATGGAGTAACAACTGGTTTACCATCTTTCGGGTTCAAGATGTGCTCAGCAGCGAGCATCAAGATACGAGCTTCTGCTTGAGCTTCTTCTGAAAGCGGTACGTGGATGGCCATTTGGTCACCGTCAAAGTCAGCATTGTAGGCTTCACAGACAAGTGGGTGCAAGCGAAGGGCCTTACCATCAATCAAGACTGGCTCGAAGGCTTGGATACCCAAACGGTGAAGGGTAGGTGCGCGGTTCAAAAGTACTGGGTGTTCTTTGATCACTTCTTCAAGGATATCCCAGATACGCTCATCTCCGCGTTCGACCAAGCGTTTAGCAGCTTTGACGTTTTGCACAATATCACGCGCAACGATTTCTCGCATAACGAATGGTTTAAAGAGCTCAATCGCCATTTCACGTGGCACACCACATTGGTACATCTTAAGCGTTGGACCAACGGCGATAACGGAACGTCCTGAGAAGTCAACACGTTTACCGAGCAAGTTTTGACGGAAGCGTCCTTGTTTACCTTTAAGCATATGGCTCAATGATTTAAGAGGACGGCTACCTGGTCCTGTGATTGGACGACCACGACGACCATTGTCAATCAAAGCGTCAACCGCTTCTTGAAGCATACGCTTCTCATTTTGAACGATGATACCTGGTGCATTCAACTCAAGCAAACGAGCCAAACGGTTGTTACGGTTGATAACACGGCGGTAAAGGTCATTCAGGTCAGATGAGGCAAAACGGCCACCATCCAACTGCAACATTGGACGAAGATCTGGTGGAATAACCGGAAGGATGTTGAGAATCATCCATTCAGGTTTATTTCCAGACTTGTAAAAGGCATCCAAAACATCCAAACGACGGATGGCTTTGACACGTTTTTGTCCAGTAGCTGTTTTCAACTCTTCTTTGAGTTCAGCAATTTCTTTTTCAAGATCTACTTGTTTCAAGAGGTCTTGGATGGCTTCGGCACCCATCTTGGCAACGAATGATCCATAGCCATACTCACGCAAGCGCTCACGGTATTCGCGCTCTGTCATGATAGACTTGTGCTCAAGTGGTGTATCCTTAGGATCAATCACCACATAAGCCGCAAAGTAGATAACTTCCTCGAGGGCACGGGGACTCATATCAAGGGTCAAGCCCATACGGCTTGGAATCCCCTTGAAGTACCAGATGTGAGACACAGGAGCTTTCAATTCGATATGTCCCATACGCTCACGACGAACTTTCGTACGCGTTACTTCAACCCCACAACGGTCACAAACAATTCCTCTGTAACGAATGCGTTTGTACTTACCACAAGCACATTCCCAGTCTTTTGTAGGACCAAAGATAACTTCATCAAAGAGTCCTTCACGTTCTGGTTTCAAGGTACGGTAATTGATTGTTTCAGGTTTTTTGACTTCTCCATAAGACCATGAACGGACTTTACTTGGAGAAGCTAGGGTGATTTGCATACTTTTAAAACGATTTACATCAACCACTATTTCTTCCCTTTCTATTCTAAGTGAACTGCTTATTCTTGTTCAGCAGCTTCTTCTGTTGCTTCCGCTTTTGTTGCTTTCTCAGCTTCTTCAGCTTCAAAGGCTGCTTTAGCCTCTTGTGCTGCTTTTTCGCGGGCTTTTTCAAGGTCATCTACGTGGATGACATCTTCGTCCATTCCTTCATCCAAGTCGCGAAGTTCCACTTCTTGGTCATCTTCGTCTAGGACACGCATGTCAAGACCAAGAGATTGCAATTCTTTGACAAGAACTCGGAAGGATTCTGGAACACCTGGTTTTGGAATTGGTTTTCCTTTTGTAATGGCTTCATAAGCTTTCAAACGTCCATTGATATCGTCAGACTTGTAAGTCAAGATTTCTTGAAGGACATTTGATGCACCGTAGGCTTCAAGAGCCCAAACCTCCATCTCACCGAAACGTTGTCCACCAAACTGAGCTTTACCTCCGAGTGGTTGTTGGGTAACGGTTGAGTATGGTCCGACTGAACGCGCGTGCAATTTATCATCAACCATGTGGTGGAGTTTGATCATGTACATGACTCCGACAGAAACACGGTTATCAAATGGTTCACCAGTACGGCCATCGTAAAGGATCGTTTTGGCATCGCTATCCATACCAGCTTCTTTAACAGTTGACCAAAGGTCTTCAGAACTTGCTCCGTCAAAGACTGGTGTTGCGATGTGAATACCAAGAGTACGAGCAGCCATACCAAGGTGAAGCTCCATAACCTGACCGATATTCATACGTGATGGCACCCCAAGTGGGTTCAACATGATATCGACTGGAGTTCCGTCTGGAAGGTAAGGCATGTCTTCTACAGGAACGATACGAGAGACAACCCCTTTGTTTCCGTGACGTCCGGCCATCTTATCTCCGACCTTGATCTTACGTTTTTGAGCGATGTAGACGCGAACCAGCATATTAACACCTGATTGCAATTCGTCTCCATTTGCACGTGTAAAAATCTTAACATCACGAACGACACCATCGGCACCGTGTGGTACACGAAGAGAAGTATCACGCACTTCACGAGATTTATCTCCGAAGATAGCGTGCAAGAGACGTTCTTCAGCTGAAAGGTCTTTCTCACCCTTAGGTGTTACTTTACCTACAAGGATATCGCCTTCTTTAACCTCAGCACCGATACGGATAATACCCATTTCGTCAAGGTCTTTAAGAGCATCTTCCCCAACGTTTGGAATTTCACGAGTAATTTCTTCAGGCCCAAGCTTTGTATCGCGTGTTTCTGATTCGTATTCTTCAAGGTGGACAGATGTGTAGACATCGTCTTTAACCAAGCGTTCGCTCATGATAACGGCATCCTCGAAGTTGTAACCTTCCCAAGTCATGTAGGCAACGATTGGGTTTTGTCCAAGCGCCATTTCTCCATTTTCCATAGAAGGTCCGTCAGCAATGAAATCGCCTTTTTCAACGACATCTCCAACTTTTACGAGAGTGCGTTGGTTGTAAGCAGTACCTGAGTTTGAACGACGGAATTTTTGGATGTGGTAAACATCCAATGAACCATCTTCACGACGAACTTCTACCTTGTCAGCATCTGCGTAAGTAACTTTACCATCATACTGAGCAATCACAGCAGCTCCTGAATCGTGGGCTGCTTGGTATTCCATACCAGTACCAACGTAAGGTGCTTTTGGATTAATCAACGGCACAGCCTGACGTTGCATGTTGGCTCCCATGAGGGCACGGTTGGAGTCATCGTTTTCCAAGAAAGGAATACATGCTGTCGCAACAGCAACTACCTGTTTTGGTGATACGTCCATGTAGTCAACAACATTAGCTGGATACTCTTGGTTGACCCCTTGGTGACGTCCCATGACAACTTTCTCAGCAAATGTTCCATCTTCATTCAGACGAGAATTAGCCTGTGCTACAGTATATTCATCTTCTTCATCGGCTGTCAACCAAACGATTTCGTTCGTAACAACACCTGTTTCACGGTCAACCTTACGGTATGGTGTTTGAACAAAACCATATTTGTTCAAGTGTCCGTAAGATGACAAGTTATTGATCAAACCGATGTTAGGTCCTTCAGGTGTCTCGATTGGACACATACGACCATAGTGAGTGTAGTGCACGTCACGAACTTCATATCCAGCGCGGTCACGTGTCAAACCACCAGGTCCTAAGGCTGACAAACGGCGTTTGTGAGACAACTCAGAAAGCGGGTTGTGTTGGTCCATGAACTGTGACAACTGTGATGAACCAAAGAATTCTTTAACCGCAGCTGTTACAGGACGGATATTGATGATTTGTTGTGGTGTCAAGACTTCGTTATCTTGAACAGACATACGTTCACGGACATTACGTTCCATACGAGAAAGTCCAAGGCGTACTTGGTTGGCAAGCAGTTCACCAACGGCACGGATACGACGGTTTCCAAGGTGGTCGATATCGTCTACACGGCCAAGTCCTTCAGCCAAGTTGAGGAAATAGCTCATTTCAGCAAGGATATCTGCAGGAGTAACGATACGAACCTTGTCATCTGGATTAGCATTACCGATGATCGTTACAACACGGTCTGGATCAGTTGGTGCAACAACCTTGAATTTTTGAAGAACAACTGGCTCAGTCACAACCGCTGCATCATTTGGAATGTAAACAATCTTGTTCAAATCACCATCCAAATGGCTTTCAATACTTTCAATCACGCTACGAGTCATGATTGTACCAGCTTCTACCAAGATTTCTCCAGTTTCAGGATCTACCAATGGCTCCGCAATGGTTTGGTTGAGCAAACGTGTTTTAACATTGAGTTTTTTATTGATCTTGTAACGACCAACTGCTGCTAGGTCATAGCGACGTGGGTCAAAGAAACGAGCCACAAGCAAGCTACGTGAACTTTCAGCAGTCTTAGGCTCACCTGGACGAAGGCGTTCGTAAATTTCTTTCAAAGCTTCGTCGGTACGAGAGTCCATTGGGTTCTTGTGGATATCTTTTTCAACAGTGTTGCGAACCAATTCGCTATCACCAAAGATATCAAAGATTTCATCATCACCTGAGAAACCAAGCGCACGAACCAATGTCGTAAATGGAATCTTACGAGTACGGTCGATACGAGTGTAGGCGATATCTTTTGAGTCACTTTCAAGTTCCAACCAAGCTCCACGGTTAGGGATGACAGTTGAACCGTAGCCCACTTTACCGTTTTTATCAACTTTATCGTTAAAGTAAACACCTGGTGAGCGGACCAACTGAGATACGATGATACGTTCACCACCATTGATGATGAAAGTACCCATTTCAGTCATGATTGGGAAATCACCAAAGAAAACTTCTTGGGTTTTGATTTCGCCTGTTTCTTTATTGATCAAGCGGAAGGTTACAAAAATTGGTGCTGAGTAGCTAGCATCGTGGATACGAGCTTCTTCTAGCGTGTATTTTGGTTCCTTGATTTCATATCCAACAAATTCCAACTCCATTGTGTCTGTGAAGTTTGAAATTGGCAATACATCTTCAAACACTTCCTTCAGACCATGGTCTAGGAAATCTTTGAATGAGTCAGTTTGAATTTCAATCAAATTTGGTAAGTCAAGAACTTCTTTGATTCTTGAAAAACTACGACGGGTACGATGTTTCCCGTATTGAACGTCATGTCCTGCCAAGATGATTCTCCTTTGTAAATAAGTTCCAAGCCTTGTCAATCAGGCTTTTCTAATCGTCATATGGTTTTAAAAACCCCTATCACCGTGTCCTCTTGATGAATTTTCAGAATCTTTAAATCTTTGTTACAAGTACTCAAAATCCTGAAAAAAAGCACAAAAAGAGCAGCTAAATCTGACTTTTTCAGAAGATTTAACTGCTGTGAGCCTTGTCTGGACAATATTTCAGACAAAACCTACGACAAATGATTATTTATATTATACCGTATTTAGCTAGATTTTTCAAGAGGATTGACGAATTTTTGACAAAATCTTTTCCTATAAAAAATGGAATATAGGATACAATCGCTAAAATAAAATTGTCAAATCTTTGTTGATTAGAAATAGTTGCTTAGTAGAGATTTGAGAAAAAGCCTACTTTGCAGTAGACTTAGTTCTTTTCTATTCTAATGGGCACTCTGCCGAAATTCTGCTCTGCTATACCTGGATTTCCCAGTTGGTAAATCTGGTCTGACTTTTGGGTCATGGTATCCCATGGTTCTTTGCCAATTCGGCTGACTAGATGTACCTGCCCTTTCAGAGATTTGAGATGTTGTCTACCTTTTTCGGTAAAACCAAGAATATGAATCCCTTCTGGCAAGTCATTTTCTCTGGCCTGTACCAAGATATAGGTCAAGAGTCGTCGTACACGCGCCTTGGTGTAACGTTTAGTTGCAACCGCCTCGACTAATTCGTCAACAGACTGGGCTGTCTTGATGGCTTCCTTGATGCGCACAGCCATTTCTTGATTGACCTGATAGATGGTAGTTAGGTCGGGATTTGACAAGATTTGATAGCGGAGCAGAGGAAAATAATTTTCCCAGTTCACCTGGCTAGCCTGCTCAAAAAGGGCAACAGATGGCATAAAGCGTTCTAGGAAGTCTTGGTCCTTCTGGTGCTGACGGAGAGCTGTCGCCGAGGCAAAGTCCACATTTTTATCCACAGAATGGTAACCAGCCCCCTGACGCTGAATCGGATGCAACTTGATGTTTCGTCCTGCAACCGCCTTGGCATAAGCCAGAGCAAGGACATGATTGGGTGTATTGCCTGAAAAATCAAGACCTGCAAATTCCTTCCACATAGCCTGTGTCTTCTGGGGATAAGAGAGAGAATCAGGAAGATTTTCCACAAATTTCTCCATCTTAGCACCTTTTTCTGTGTATAAGTCAGCAATTTTCTGATAATCTAGAACTTCCTCCGTCCCAAATGCTAGCCTATCAATACCCAACCGAGCCAAGATATCCACAGCTCCTTGGCCAAAGAAATCAGCAGCCTGAACACTGACTAAAAAGGGCAATTCCACTACCAGATCCGCTCCATTTTCCAGCGCCATCTGGGCCCGTGTCCACTTGTCCACGATAGCAGGCTCTCCACGCTGCATGAAATTCCCAGACATGGCTACGATTTTCAATCCCTCAGCCTGCTCCAGCAGGTATTTGTGCCCATTATGAAAAGGATTGAACTCCGCGATAATACCTGTGATGGTCATGATGTTCTCCTACTTCTGCGCCACAAAAAACCAACGGGTGCTGGTTTCTGTAGGCTCTTTGTCCTCAAAGTCCGCATAGAGTTTGAAGGACTTGAAACCAGCCTGCTCCAGCAAAATATCATAGGTCAAGACCTCATAGGTCCGCTCCTCATGCACTTCATCGTGGCGACTAAAGGAACCGTCAGCCTCCTTGATAAAAAAGGTCAACTCATGCACGATGGAGTGAGGCGCTGCATCCTCATAAGTATCCCAGAGCATTGCAAAATCTTCTGCATTTTCATGATAAGAATAGCCTGGAAAAACTTCATCTGTCTGATAGGTCGAATGCACATCAAAGATAAATACCCCATCTTCGTTGAGGGAATTATATACTTCCTTAAAGACATCCCCTACTTCCACCTCATCCTGCATGTAGCAGATAGAGTCCGAATAACAAGTGACAAAATCATATTGACATGCTTTGGATAAATCCAGCATATTGCCTTCGATAAAATCAATCTTTTGCTTGGCTGAAGCCGCCCTCTTTTCGGCAATTTTCAACATATCCCCACTCAAGTCAAGTCCAGTCACATCAAAACCAGCCTGAGAGAAGCGCACTGATTGAATTCCTGTCCCACAAGCCAATTCCAAGAGTTTCTTTCTCTCCTTGGTCTTAGGCAAGTGACGCAGAGAAAAATCCGTCCATTTATCGTATAAACTATCATCCATCACTGCATCGTAAACAGTCGCAAAGGTTTCATAAGTTGCCATAATCATGATACCAAGAGCCTCCATGGCAAACACCACTCGCCCTATACCTTTCTATCCAATTTTCTAAAATAAGCAAATAAAACCCAGTTGACTGCAACTGAGTTCGTCTTCTAAGCAAGAGCTTCTGAAATATCTACTGACTCTGCCTCATGCCATAGCTTCTCTAGGTTATAGTGGGCACGCATTTCTTCTGAGAAGATATGCACTACAACAGCACCTAGGTCCAGCAAAACCCAGCCTCCCGCTGCATCGCCTTCAACATGGCTACCTTTAAAGCCTGCTTCAGCTACTTTTTCACGGATGTTATCAGCGATAGCGTCCAACTGACGGCTATTCATTGAGCTAGTGATGACAAAATAGTCCGTCACACTAGTCAAATCTTGTACATCAAGTGCAAGGATATCCTCTGCACGTTTCTCATCAGCCGCTTTCACGACTAGTTCTAGTAATTCTTTTTCGTTCATTTAGTCCTCTTTCTAGAAAATATGTTTGTAATCTAGGACATCTGCAAAGCGACCCTCCCAAATGCCCTCATAAAATTCATTTATCGTTTCTGCTGGAATATCATCCCCATCAAAGGTTGTGACAGCACCTTCTGGAATAATCAGCTTATAGCCATATTCAAAGGCAACCTTGACAGAGGTATCCACACAATATTCTGTCTGCATGCCACATAAAACTAATTTTTCAATCCCCTGTTTATCCAAGTATTCTTTTAAGCCAGTTTCTTTGAAAATACTATTATACTTCTTCTGAAAGACCTTTTCATCAGGTTTTCGATTTAAAAGCGCAGATAACTGCCAATCTTCTGATGTTTGGGCTTCAGGATTCTCAATATGTTGAACATAGATAATTTCGATATTCTTGCTTCTAGCCTGGTTTTGTAAATAAGAAATTTTTTCCAATAGACTATTTGTCTGAAAACCGGTTTCCACTAAAATATTCTGAACATCAATGATTATAAAAGCCGTCTTCATTTAGTCCTCTTTCAAATAGTGCACAAAGGCGTTATAGGTTTCAAGGGTTTGGGGATAGATGGGTAATCCCTGATGGGCTAGATGCTCCACGGTACGAACTGTCTCATAAGCTACTGCCTTATTAAGTGACAAACTTGCAATCTCACGCGCTACATCCACTCCAGGAAAGGATCGATTATGCTCGATATAGTCTGCGACATAGATAACCTTATCTAGGTCTGTCATCTGGTCAGCCCCGACTGTATGGATTTCAATAGCTCGCAAGATTTCTAAATCATGCAAATCCAAATCTTCCTGAATCTTATAAATTCCGACCATACCATGCCAGACATTATTGCCCCAGTTTTTGAGGTCAGGGTCTAGCTGATAACGGTCAATCAAGTCTAAGAATTCCTGATCTGACAACTTCTTAGCATAGTCATGAAGAAGGCCTGCTAGTCCTGCTTTCTCGGTATCGACTCTAAATCTCTGAGCCAATTCTATAGCTGCACGCTCCACACCCAAGCAATGGGTTAAGCGTTTCTCGGGTAGAAGCTCTGCCATTTTTTCCAACAAAGCCTCACGGGAACAGTTAATATAGTCTTGATAGCCCATCAGTAAAGCCCCTCCTTCTCGATGTAGTCTAGCACTGGCTGAGGTAGGAGAAAGTTGGGTTTCCGTCCTTGGGCAAGGAAGTCACGCACCATGCTGGATGAGATATCCATGAGAGGCACATCCACCCAGATAACTGGGTAAGAAGTTCCAGCCTTGTAGCGTGGGCGCTGAACCCCCACAAACTGAACCATATCAACTAACTCATCAATTCTATACCACTTAGGCAGATAGTCCACCATGTCGGCACCGATGATAAAGTAATAATCCGTGTCTGGATTCTTCTCAGTTAGAAGCTTCATGGTATCGTAGGTGTAGGAAATACCCTTGCGCTCCAACTCAATGGTTTCAATAGCTAGTCCTTCAATCCCCTCAATAGCCAACTCAAGCATCTTGAGACGATGGTGTTCAGGGATTGTTTCCTTTTTATCTACATGAGGGGGTTGGTATTCAGGCATGAGCAAGACTTGATCCAGTCCCAACTGCTGCCGTACTTGATCCGCAACAATGAGATGGGCATTGTGAACAGGGTTAAAATTCCCCCCTAAAATCCCGACTTGTTTGCGTTTTTTCTCCTTGATTTCTGGCTCCAACTCTACCTTGGTAAAGGGAGTCAATAATTCGATTGCCATAGGCTAGTCTCCTTTATTTCTCTGTAAAAACAGTTATTTGGAGTAGGTTTTTAGATTTCTTTGACTTTTTTAGAAATCTTGCGATTTTCTTTCTTGCTGGATTGTTTAAACAAAATCAAGATGCGTCCGATTTTTTGGACTGTATCCACACCGATTTCTTCTTCCAAGATTTCAGCTACTTCGTGGATGTTTTCATCTGTATTTTGCAAGAGTGTAACCTTAATCAATTCCCGTGCGTCAAGAGCCCGACGGACGCTGGTTTTGATTTGGTCGTTAAGTCCATTTTTCCCGATTTGGATGATGGGTTTGAGAGTGTGTGCCTGACTGTTGAGGAAGGCACGTTGTTTTGATGTTAATGACATAATTTTCTTCCTTGTTTTTTGATAGTTATTTTAGGTGGTGAGGGACGGTCGGAACTAATTTCCCAAAGATCTCATCTTTGAAAAATGGATTTCCTGACCTCATAATTGAGCCTTGGTCTCAATTGTGCCCCTTGCCAATCTAACGATTGGCAAGACCCCACGGCAATAACTATCTCTTTATGAGCTCACTTTGTTCGCTCAGTGATTTTATTTTAAATAATTGCTTTTCGTGCGACGACTGCGACGCCTTCTGGTGCCCAGACGGCGATTTTGGCAGTTCCTGTTACACGAATCCATCCTAGGCCTGAGATGACTAGGTCTGTCTTATCCTTGATGGTAAATACATGCTCAACCAGTTTAGGAAAATCTTCTTTTTCCTTGCTATTTGGTGGTGTCAGGAGAGTTCCGAGGTGCTTATCATAAAAGGCACTGGCTCCTTCTAGCTTGGTACGATGCAATTTGAGTTCATTGTCAAAAAAGGCTGTGAAACCTTGCTTTTCACCTGCAATAAAGTCAAAGCGTCCGAGACCGCCTAGAAACAGGGTTTGTTCAGGATTAAGCTGATAGGTTTTAGGCTTGATTTCCTTTTTGGGGCTGACATACTTGAGGTTTTTGGCTGTCAAGTAGTGAGCCATCTGGTGACGGTGGATAATCCCCGGTGTATCGTAGATATAAGATCCGTCGTCAAGCGGAATCTCAATCTTGTCCAAGGTTGTCCCTGGGAAGCGCGAAGTCGTGATGACATTTTGGTCACCCGTGATTTCTTGGATAATAGCATTGATTAGAGTTGATTTTCCAACGTTGGTCACACCGACCACATAGACATCGCGACCCTTACGGTAGTGTTCAATCTTGTCAATGACTTCCTTAATGGCATGTTTGTTTTGTGCTGAAGTTAGGACGACATCGACTGGACGAAGTCCTTCTTCGTGGGCACGTTCCATGAGCCACTGGCTAATCTTGCCCGGCTTAACTGACTTAGGTAGGATATCTTTTTTATTTCCCACCAAGAGGACATCATTGCCCGAGACAAAACGTGGCAAGCCTGGGATGACAGAGCCATTAAAATCAAAGATATCAATGACATTGACCACTAAGGCATCACTGTCTCCCACCTCGTGCAAGAGCTTTAGGAAATCATCGTCCGTCAACTGGACATCCGTGATTTCATTGTAGTGACGGAGACGGAAACAACGTTGGCAATAGACTTCGCCAGTTTCCAAACCTTTTTCAAGTGCCGACTGGGGGGTAAAACCAAGACCAGCCTTGTCTGTCGTCTGAATGGTTGCTCCACAACCAATACAGAGAATTTCTTCCATAGTTAAATTCCTTTTTTATATGTAATCGGTCCGTACTTTTCAGTGATTTTTCGCATCACACGGCGCTCACGAGCTCGGTTAATTTGCGTTTTGATCGAGTCATGTTGGACCAAGGGTTTGACTAAAATCGAGCGAATGCCAGCACGGTGGGCTGCTCGAATATCTGTCATGAGCTGGTCGCCAACCATGACAACTTCACTTTTCTCATAGTGGAATTCCTTCATTGCACGATTAATCCCAAATGTGAAGGGCTTCAAGGCCCAGTAAACGTAATCAATTCCAAATTTTTCAACTGCTCGTTGAACTCGTTTTTTGGTGTTATTTGAGACCACAATGATGCGAATACCCGCTTCACGGATATCATGTAGCCATTGCTTCATTTCTGGTGTCCCATCAGGGTTGTTCCAAGCAATGAGGGTATTGTCCAAATCGACCAAAACAGCCTTGATTCCATGCGCCTGCAGGCTTGGGACTGTCAGATCATAGACTGCTTCCACAGCAAAGTCTGGCATGTAGTTTTCAATCACCATTTTGGCTCCTTTTCTTTTATTTTCTAGTAATTTTCTTCAGCCATTGAGATAAGGCCACCCATAAAATCAAGCTAGTCATTAAGATATAAATCCAAGCATTTGGCTCTTCTGTAAATGGTAGAGGAACATTCATTCCGAAGAAACCTGTAATAACCGCAAGTACTGCTAGTAAGACGGAGATAATAGTCAAAATTGACAAACTATCATTCAAGTTATTGTTTAGGATGTTGTTGTAAGAAGCTGAGAGTTGTTGCAAGACTTGAGAAATCAAGTCTGTCATAGACACCAACTGATGGGCTTCAATCATGGCATCATCAAACTGCTCTCGTTCGACATCATTAAATCTCCGATAAAGAGCATGGCCCTGGATATGTTCCAAGAGGAGTCGATTTTGTTTTGCTGCTGCTGTCAAGTAAACCATACCAGTCTCCAAGTCAGAGAGGGCGAAGAGATTTTTCTTTGTTGTAGTTTGACGTAGCAAGGCACTAATTTCGTCCTTACTTTTATCCATCTCTTCAATGACAGGATAATAAGCGTTACTGATAATCTCTAAACCAGCAAAGAGAAACTTGTAAATAGAAAGCGACTCATGGCTATCCAGATAAGCTGACATCTGATCAATGACATAAGCATTCTTATGGTTGCTGATGGTAATCATTCGTTGTCTTTCGACGATAAAGGTCATGGGAATCGCTTCATAATATTCTTTGTCTTTTTCTAAATCAAGAACATTATAAATAAAGGTTACCGTCTCCGTTTCACGGTTATAATCCATATGAGCTCGTTCATTTCTATCCAGAGCATACTCAATGGTTTCCTTGTCCAATCCATAGATGTCAGAAAGATCTTCCATATTTTTAATCTTATCCACATCAAGGTCTATCCAGGTACAACCATTGCCCAACTGCTTTTCTAAAACCATCTTTTCTCCTTTATTAAACTCTTTCTATTGTACCATAAATCTGCTAAAATTTCAGGCCTGGTCTGTACGAGAGAAATTGCTGACGACGGTGATATTCCGATTGGGAACGAAGTGCAGAACCTGGTCTTCTCCTCTGAGTTGCGTTGTTCGAATGCCGACACTGACAACCTTGCCCGAGACAGTAATAGGACCATTTGTCAAAACGACCTCATCTCCCACATCCAGTTGACGTTCAAAGAGGATGAAAAAACCATTGATGACATCAGACAGAAAACCTTGGGCTCCCATACCAATAGCCACCCCAGCTATCCCAGCACCTGCTAGTAAACTAGAAACTGGCAAACCCAAAATAGACAAGATACAGTAAAGCAAAAAGAAATAAAGGGTATAATTAAACACATTCTCTAATAAACGTGAAATGGTTTTCTGACGCCCGACATCATGACGAGACATTTTTAGAGAAGGTTTAACAATTCTCTGCACCATGGTATGGAGCAATTTCTTAGCTATATAAAAGAGTAAAAATAAGAATAACAGAGAAATTAACTTGGTTAAGATATTTTCAATAATCGTTGTTATATCAAGCTTATTGAGGTAGGTTTGAATAAATTCTTTCATAGAAAACTCCTTTCATTTATTATACCATACTTTTACAAGTGATGAATCTCCATAAATATTCAAAAATAACAGCCAAAATAGACAGAAAATTCTTGATTTTAGCTCATATTTATACTATAATCATAAACATTACACAACAAAGGAGATTGTTATGAAAAAATTCATTCATGCTTGGAATAAGGCGAGTCTAATCAAACGAATTTTGATTGGCATGCTTATTGGAGGAACCCTAGGGCTGACACTTCCTAACATTTCAGGAATTGGTTTACTTGGAGATCTCTTTGTTGGTGGCCTTAAAGCCATCGCACCTATTCTAGTCTTTGCCCTCGTTGCTAACGCCCTTTCCCAACATCAAAAGGGCCAAGATAGCAATATGAAAACGGTCATCTTCCTTTACTTGGTGGGAACCTTTGCAGCTGCACTTATCGCTGTACTAGCAAGTTTCATCGTACCTGTTGAAATTACCCTAAATAGTGCTAATACCGATATTGCTCCACCAGATGGGATTGGACAAGTCCTCAGCAACCTCTTGCTCAAACTGGTTGACAACCCAGTCAATGCCCTTGTCACAGCCAACTACATCGGTATCCTATCCTGGGCAGTTGTTTTCGGGATTGCTATGAGAGAAGCCAGCAAAAATAGTAAAGAATTGCTGAAAACCATAGCTGATGTGACTTCTAAGATTGTCGAATGGATTATCAACCTAGCTCCATTTGGTATCCTTGGTCTTGTCTTCAAAACCATCTCTGATAAGGGAATCGGAAGCCTCGCTAACTACGGAATCTTGCTTGCCCTCTTGGTGACAACTATGTTCTTTGTCGCTCTGGTTGTCAATCCATTGATTGCCTTTCTCTTTATGAAGAGAAATCCTTATCCCCTCGTTTGGAAATGTTTGCGTGTCAGCGGTGTTACAGCCTTCTTTACTCGTAGTTCTGCGGCGAACATCCCTGTCAACATGAAACTTTGTCACGACCTTGGACTAGATCCAGATACCTATTCGGTTTCTATCCCACTCGGTTCTACTATCAACATGGCCGGAGCAGCGATTACTATTAACGTTTTGACCCTTGCTGCAGTAAATACTTTGGGAATCCCTGTTGACTTTGCGACAGCCTTTGTACTCAGTGTAGTAGCAGCAATCTCAGCCTGTGGTGCTTCTGGTATCGCTGGAGGATCCCTCCTTCTTATCCCCGTTGCTTGTAGCCTTTTCGGTATTTCTAACGATATTGCCATGCAAGTTGTTGGGGTTGGATTTGTGATTGGTGTCATTCAAGACTCATGTGAAACAGCCCTCAACTCTTCTACAGATGTCCTCTTCACAGCTGTTGCCGAATACGCAGCATCCCGTAAGAAATAACTCATAAAGACAAGCCTGCTCAGGTCTTGTCTTTTCCGCTTTTATCTAACTTACTAGGAAATCCTTATGTCTATTAGCCAACGTACGACCAAGCTCATCTTAGCTACCTGTCTTGCCTGCCTTCTTGCTTATTTTTTCAATCTCTCCTCAGCAATTTCAGCTGGAATCATCGCCCTCTTGAGCCTATCCGACACCCGTAGAAGTACCTTAAAACTGGCCCGCAATCGGCTCTTTTCTATGCTTCTAGCTCTTACTATTGGCGTTTTGGCTTTTCACTTGAGCGGATTTCATATCTGGAGCCTTGGCCTCTATCTAGCCCTCTATGTGCCTCTAGCCTACAAGATGGGCTGGGAGATTGGCATCACACCAAGTAGCGTTTTGGTTAGCCATCTCTTAGTGCAAAAGTCAACCTCTCCAGACCTCCTAGTCAATGAATTCCTTCTCTTTGCTATCGGTACAGGATTTGCCTTGCTGGTTAATCTCTACATGCCTTCACGAGAAGAGGAAATTCATCACTACCACACATTGGTAGAAGAAAAGTTAAAAGATATCCTCCAACGCTTCAAATATTATTTATCCAGAGGGGATGGACGCAACCGAGCACAGCTGGTTGAAGAATTGGACACCCTTTTGGAAGAAGCACTCAGACTAGTCTATTTGGATCACTCTGACCACCTCTTTCACCAGACCGATTACCATATTCACTACTTTGAGATGAGACAGCGACAAAGTCGCATCCTGCGAAATATGGCCCAGCAAATCAACACCTGTCACCTAGCTGCTAGTGAGAGCCTGATTTTGGCCCAACTCTTTTCAAAAATTGCAGGTCAACTGAGCCAGACCAATCCTGCTTCTGATTTACTAGATGAAATTGAACGCTATCTGGAAGTCTTCCGTAATCGCAGTCTGCCAAAGACAAGAGAAGAATTTGAAACCCGTGCCACCCTTCTTCAACTCCTACGTGAAGCAAAAACCTTCATCCAAGTAAAAGTTAATTTTTACAAAAAATATGGACAGTAATACTCTTCGAAAATCAAATTCAAACTACGTCAGCTTTACCTTGCCGTACTCCAGTACAGCCTGCGGCTAGCTTCCTAGTTTGCTCTTTGATTTTCAGGCTCTATAATATTTGTAGTGGGTAAATCCCCTATGGATATTATGGAGCCTATTTTGTTGTAGAAAAAAAGTCCCATATGACCTATAATGAAAAGCGACAAAACAACTCATTAGAAAGAATCATATGGAACAATTACATTTTATCACAAAACTACTCGACATTAAAGACCCCAATATCCAATTTATGGACATCATCAATAAGGATACACTCAGGGAAATCATCGCCAAACTGGACTACGACGCCCCTTCTTGCCCTGAGTGCGGAAGTCAAATGAAGAAATATGACTTTCAAAAACCGTCTAAGTTCCCTTACCTCGAAACAACTGGTATGCCTACTAGAATTCTCCTTAAAAACGCCGTTTTAAGTGAACTGCCCCCCAAAAGTTAGACAGAAAAAATCTAACTTTTGGGGTGTTTTTATTATGAAATTAACTTATGATGATAAAGTTCAGATCTATGAACTTAGAAAACAAGGATATAGCTTAGAGAAGCTTTCAAATAAATTTGGGATAAACAATTCTAATATTAGGTATATGATTAAATTGATTGATCGTTACGGAATAGAATTCGTCAAAAAAGGAAAAAATCGTTACTATTCTCCTGATTTAAAACAAGAAATGATTCATAAAGTCTTACATGAAGGCTGGACTAAAGATAGAGTTTCTCTTGAATATGGCCTCCCAAGTCGTACGATACTTCTTAATTGGCTAGCACAATACAAGAAAAACGGGTATACTATTGTTGAGAAAACAAGAGGGAGAGTACCTAAAATGGGACGTAAGCCAAAAAAGAGACCTGAAGAGAGGACAGAATTAGAACGTCTTCAAGCAGAAAATGAGTACCTGAGAGCGGAGAATGCTATCCTAAAAAAGTTAAGAGAACTCCGATTGAAGGAGGAAAAAGAGAAAGAAGAAAGACAGAAATTGTTCAAGAATTAATGACTGAGTTTTCGTTAGATATTCTTCTAAAAGCCATTAAACTAGCTCGTTCGACCTACTACTATCACTTGAAACAGCTAGAGAAACCAGATAAGGACCAAGAGCTTAAAGCTGAAATTCAATCCATTTTTATCGAACACAAGGGAAATTATGGTTATCGTCGGATTCATTTAGAACTAAGAAATCGTGGTTATCTGGTAAATCATAAAAGAGTTCAACGCTTGATGAAAGTACTCAATTTACAAGCTAAAATGCGACAGAAACGAAAATATTCTTCTCATAAAGGAGACGTTGGTAAGAAGGCAGAGAATCTCATTCAACGTCAATTTGAAGGCTCTAAAACAATGGAAAAGTGCTACACAGATGTGACAGAATTTGCCATTCCAGCAAGTACTCAAAAGCTTTACTTATCACCAGTTTTAGATGGCTTTAATAGCGAAATTATCGCCTATAATCTTTCAACTTCACCCAACTTAGAACAAGTAAAAACGATGTTGGAACAGGCATTCACAGAGAAGCACTACGAGAATACGATTCTCCATAGTGACCAAGGCTGGCAATATCAACACGATTCTTATCATCAGTTTCTAGAGGATAAGGGAATTCAAGCATCCATGTCACGTAAAGGTAACAGCCCAGACAATGGTATGATGGAGTCCTTCTTTGGGATTCTGAAATCGGAAATGTTTTACGGTTATGAGAAGTCGTTTCAGTCGCTTAAGCAATTGGAACAAGCCATTGTAGACTATATTGATTACTACAACAATAAACGAATTAAGGTAAAACTAAAAGGACTTAGCCCTGTACAATACAGAACTAAATCCTTCGGATAAATTAATTGTCTAACTTTTTGGGGGCAGTACAAAGTGCTATCAGTGCTCTAAAATGACGGTCGCTGAGACTTCTCTCGTCAAGAAGAATCACCAAATCCCTCGTATCATTAATCAAAAAATTGTTCAAAAGCTGATTGAAAAGACTTCTTTGACCGATATTGCTCATCAGCTGTCCATTTCAACTTCAACTGTTATTCGCAAGCTCAATGACTTTCACTTTAAACATGATTTTTCTCGCCTTCCACAGATTATGTCCTGGGACGAGTATATCTTTACAAAGGGAAAGATGAGTTTCATTGCGCAAGATTTTGAAAAGCTCAATATCACCGCTGTTCTTGAAGGTAGAACACAAGCTATTATCCGAAATCACTTTCTTAAATATGATAGGGCAGTCCGATGTCGAGTGAAAATCATTACTATGGATATGTTTAGTCCCTACTATGACTTGGCTAGAAAACTTTTTCCGTGTGCTAAAATCGTTCTAGATCGTTTCCATATTGTACAACATCTAAGCTGTGCTATGAGTCGTGTGCGTGTCCAAATCATGAATCAGTTTGAACGAAAATCTCATGAATACAAGGCTATCAAACGCTACTGGAAACTCATCCAACAGGATAGTCGTAAACTTAGCGCTAAACGTTTTTATCGTCCTACTTTTCGTATGCACTTGACCAATAAAGAGATTCTAGACAAGCTTTTGAACTATTCAGAAGACTTGAAACACCACTATCATCTCTACCAGCTCCTGCTTTTTCACTTTCAGGACAAGAAGCCTGACAAATTTTTCGGACTCATTGAAGACAATCTGCAGCAGGTTCATCCTCTTTTTCAGACTGTCTTTAAAACCTTTCTAAAGGACAAAGAGAAAATTGTCAATGCCCTTCAACTACCCTATTCAAACGCCAAATTAGAAGCGACCAATAATCTCATCAAACTTATCAAGCGCAATGCCTTTGGATTTCGAAACTTTGAAAACTTCAAAAAAAGGATTTTTATCGCTCTAAACATCAAAAAAGAAAGGACGAAATTTGTCCTTTCTCGAGCTTAGCTTTTCTTCAACCCACTACAGTTGACAAAGAGCCAAATTAAAAAGCTAGAGTTCCGCAATTGGAAATCTCTAGCTTTTTTGTGGCTGAGAACTATTTTGTCTCAGGTTCTTTATCACTCTGTTTCTATAGATGATTAAAATCTATTTCACATGTTTTGCGAGTTCTTCTTGCGCTTTTTTATTGGATTCTCCTTTTTCTTTCATCCATTTATCTTGAGCTTTTTGATATTCATCTGCAGTGACTGCCTTGTCTTGAAGTTCAAGGTATTTGTATCGGAGCGGATCGCTTGTCCCCTTGTTACCTGAGAAAGAGAAAGGTAAAGTAAATGGTACCATCTTAGACAAGATTGGACGACCAGTTTTAGAAGTTGTTGGGATGACTAAGGCACTATCTGTCAACCAAGCTTGAGCTTCGGCATACTTGTTATAACGTTTTGTAACATCTGTAGTTTCTTCACCTGCTTCATTGACCATTTTATCATAATCATTGAGACCAACCTTCTTAGCCGCCTCATTGTCTTTTCCTGAATCAAATCCTAGGTAAGTTCTCGTATTTTCCCCTACAGAAGGCTTGATGATGTCAAGATAAGTTGATGGATCTGAGAAGTCTGGTCCCCATCCAACGTTATCAGAAAGATCCCAATCTTCGCCAGCAGCAGTTTGTGCAAATAAAGTGACATTAAGTACTTCATCTTTTTGCAACTGTTGAATATCAATAATGACATTATCAGTTCCTAAAGTTGCCTCCAAGGATTGTTTCATAGATTGGACGCGCTGAACTTTTGTAGTTGCTGTTTGGTCAACAGGCATATCTAGGTGAATTGGGAATTGTACTCCCTCAGCTTGTAGAGCTGATTTGGCTTTGGCAAATTCAGCCTTGGCTTTTTCTGGATTGTAAAGACCATCTTGTGCATCGGCAAGGTTCACATCCTTCCATTCATCCCCATAAGTCACCAATTTTTCTTTGACCATATCTCCAAAGTTTTTACCATCTGCTTGAACAAATGTTGGTGGAACAAAGATATTACGTAAGATTTTGCTTGCTCCAGTTTGTCCATTCAACTGAGAGGCATAGGCCGTACGATCAAAACCAAAAGCAATCGCCTGACGGAAATCCTTGTTTAAGAGAGCCTTTTTAGTAGATGTCTTTTGTTCTTCGCTAGTCTTAGAAGTATATTTGTAGGACTGACGGTCAATATTTGTCCCCACTACATAAGTCGTAGAATCTTGTTGTGTATAGACAATATTATCCTTCATCTCTTTCTCAAGCTCTGCAAAACTTGCACTAGTTGGATAGAGACGAGCTGCTGTTAAGCTACCATCTTTAAAGTTTTCTGCAGGTTTACTAGTATCTTGACCATCCCAGAATGACAATTTCACTTTGTCAATATGGACATTGTCTTTATCCCAGTAGTTAGGATTTTTCGCAAATTCAACAGCAGATTTGGTTACAATAGATTTCAACAAATAAGGACCATTGTACAAGATACTACTTGGATCTGTTGCTTTGGCAAAATCATCCCCTTTTGAGTTCAAAAACTCTTCATTAACTGGTGCCAAGACACCCATGGTTGTTTTAGAATTCCAAAAACTTTCAGGTTTGTTCAAAGTGTATTGGACTGTTTGATCGTCAATCGCTTTAATCCCAACTTGAGAGAAATCTTTATTTTCCCCTTTAGCGTATGCGTCCAAACCTTTAATTGAATCTTGTACCAAGTAAAGGGCTTCTGATTTCTTATCTGTCGCATATTTAAGACCTGTCACAAAGTCCTGAGCCTTAACAGGAGCATACTCTTCTCCCTCAGATGTATACCACTTAGCATCCTGACGAATCTTATAAGTGTAAGTCAAGCCATCCTTAGAAACTGACCAGTCCTCTGCCATTGAGGGAATAAGGTTCCCGTATTTATCATTCTCAAGCAATCCATCAATCACATTACTAGTAATATCAGCAGTCGCTGCCTTACCAGTTGTTAAGTAGTTGAGATTATCTGGGTCTGTCTCATAGGTAAATGCAAAAGTCTGCTCACCTTTAGTAGCAGAACCACCAGAACAAGCCGCTAAGACACCAGCTGCTAATAAAGTGACTCCCGCAAGAGCCAATACTTTCCTTGTTTTCATAGTATTCTCCTTTGTTTTTCTATCCATTATAGACTCTTTTTTAAGTCCTGTCAATAGAATTTTCTGAATTTTAGAAAATTATTTTTTAAACAATATCTTTGCAAAAATATGAATAATATCAAAAAATCCC
Source organism: Streptococcus mitis (assembly GCF_965111735.1). GTDB lineage: Bacteria > Bacillota > Bacilli > Lactobacillales > Streptococcaceae > Streptococcus > Streptococcus mitis_DR. The sequence continues at coordinate 320,230 of NZ_OZ217346.1, read as the reverse complement.
TTAACTACATTAGGTAGTCAAGGAATGATCAATCATATTTCTAAAAAGCAACTGGGGAACAGTCTTAGTTCTTTAATCTAACTCATTTCTCACGCACTGCAAAGCTGCTCCAATTACTTGGTGCATATCGTAATAACGATAGTGTCCTAAACGACCACCAAAGATAACATTCCCTTGCTCATCAGCCAATTTTTTATATGATTTATACAAATGATTATTACGATCATTATTTACTGGATAATAAGGCTCATCACCTTTTTCCCATGTTTTAGAATGTTCTTTAGTAATGATAGTCTTTGCTTGATTCCCAAACTCAAAATGTTTGTGTTCAATAATACGAGTATATGGAGTTTCTGAATCCGTATAGTTCACAACTGCATTCCCTTGGTAATTTTCCATATCCAAGGTCTCATTTTCAAAACGAAGACTACGGTACTCTAATTCACCCAACTTATAGTCGAAGAATTCATCAATCATACCAGTAAATACAATCTTAGGGAAGTCCTTCATATATTGCTCTTTATTCGCGAAGAAATCAACATTGGTTTCTACATCAATGTTTTCATGGTCCAACATTTTTTCAACTATTTGAGTGTAACCACCTATTGGAATCCCTTGATAGGTATCATTAAAATAGTTGTTATCATAGGTCAGACGTACTGGCAAACGGCGAATGATAAAGGCTGGAAGTTCCGTAGTTGGCTTGCCCCACTGTTTCTCTGTATAATCTTTGATTAATTTTTCGTAGATGTCTGTACCTACAAGAGAGATAGCCTGTTCTTCCAAATTTTCAGGAGTTTTGCCATTTAAAACAGCACGTTGCTCATCAATCTTAGCCTGTGCTTCTACTGGCGTTACAACTCCCCAAAGTTTATTGAAGGTATTCATATTAAAAGGAAGGTTATAAATCTCTCCCTTATAATTTGCAACAGGAGAGTTAGTATAGCGATTAAATTCTGCAAACCGATTTACATAATCCCAAATCTCCTTATCAGAAGTATGGAAAATATGAGCACCATACTGGTGAACTTGAATTCCTTCCTCTTCACGTGTATAGATATTACCCGCGATATGATTTCGTTTTTCAATGACTTTTACTTTTTTTCCTTTTAAGGCTGCTTCATGGGCAAATACTGCACCAAAAAGACCAGCACCAACGACAAGATAATCGTACATTTTTTCTCCTTTTATTTTTTAACAAACTGTTGTAGCAATTGTACAAGATGGATAACTCTAATAGATGATACAATTGTATATTTTACATCTTAAATCCGTACTTCTTGTCCATAGGCTTCTGTCAAAAGGACCTTGCTTTCTTGCTTAGATTTTAAACCATCATCCACACTAAATACGATATGCGAATGAATATCAATCATTTTGTCTTATTTTCCTTCCATCACATCATTGATTGCAGCCTTAACCGACTCTAAACTGCTATCACTTATCTCCATCATGTAAAGGTTGCTATCAGGCATGGCATAGGATGGCAAATCCATACGCCCTGTTCCTTTAAGATCTTGCGAATTAATCTTATACGTTCCACCACTCTCAAGTTGGGCATTGGCCATGTTCATCATGGTTTCAAGTGGCATATTGGTTTGTAAGGAATCTTGTAGTCCCTTTATAATACTGTCATAATTTTTCAAAGCTTCTGTCGAGGTTAGCTTTTGCAAAATAGCGACAATGACCTTTTGCTGATTGCGACCACGATCTCGGTCTCCATCTTCCAATGAATAACGCTCACGTACAAAGCTAAGAGCTTGCTCCGAGTCAAGATGAACATTTCCTACGGGATAGAACTTCCCATTTGTACGAGCTGTAAATTCTTGGTCATTATGAACATCAACTCCACCAAGGAGATCAATCAATTTCAAGAAAGAAGTGAAATTCAAACGAGCGTAATAGTTCAAGTCAATACCGTAGAGATTTTCCAGTGTATGAATCGAAGCATCTACTCCATAAATACCTGCATGGGTCAACTTATCCTTTTGGTTGTTGCCACCATCTGCAATTGGAACATAGGAATCACGAGGTGTTGTTGTCAAGAGAATCTTTTTCGTCTCACGATTCACTGTCATAATGATATTGACATCCGATCGAGAAACTGAGCTAATTGGACCGTAAGTATCAATTCCGCTGATATAAACATTGAAACTGTCACCCTTGACATCTTTTGGAGTTTCAACCGTCTTGGTTAATTCTTTGGTATAGATTTTCTTAATTTTTGAAGCATAGTCAGGATATTCTGATTCAATAATGTTTTCAAAGACACTGTTTAGAATGATTGCCTTTGTATCGCCAGCTAACAAGCTCTTATAGGCCGCAAGATAGGATCTGCTTTCTTCGACTGTCAATTCCTTATTTTGACTAGCCTTAAGATCATTCATCAACTGTTGGATATTATCCTTATCCGTCCCAGTCGGCCCCGTTACACTGGTTACCTGACTGATATTATCAATTGAACTATCTGCTAATACCGCAATACTCATCGAATAATGTGAGTAGTTCGATGTCGCATTCAGGCGACTGGTAAATCCAATGAACTGCCCTACAGCAAAGAGAGAAGTTCCATTGATTAACACACCAAGCAGTAATAAAATCAGCGTTAGATTTTTAGCTTTCTTGGACCGAATTAAAAAGAAGCACAAGATGGCTAAGGCTACAATTAAGACAGCAACCACTATATTGAGATATCGGAAGGCTAGCATATTGTACTTGAAAATCAAAAACAATAAAAAGACTGCTAGTAATGCATAGATAGCTAGCAACCCCCAACTAATCAATATTTTTGTTTTACCCTTACGAGCTCGCTTCGAAGATCTACTCACGATATACCTCTATTATCAATTTTTATTTCATTTTATTATATCATAAAAAAATACACTTGCGGGGTAAATCCGCTTAGGTAAGGCATTTTAATCTTCTTTCCGAAACATTCTTTTTGACTTGCAACCAATTACATCAATAAATTTACTATATAAACATCAAAACAAGGTCCCTTACGGAACCTCGCTCATCTATTTGACATGATTTTCTGCTATGTTAGTTTTTATAACATAGGTTTATTTTACCAAAATAGTGAGAATTTGTAAAGTTAATTGAATTTTGAGAATGAAAGTTTATAAATTTTAGTCATAAAAAAACAAAGGATTTCTGTCTTTCATACAGTCCTCCCTTGTTTTTATGTGATTTATTGATTAAAAAGCCATTTGTAGAAATGAGCCTAGACTCATTTTACGTGTTTTTCTAAATCCTTTTGATACTGAGCATTAGATTCGAGTTTTTCCTTTTGCCACTTTTTAAGAGCTGCCTCATACTCGTTAGTTGTCACGATATCATTTTGAAGTTGCATACCTTTGAAAATAAATGGATCCCCCTTAATGCCGACCTGTGAATAAGCTTTGGTGAATGGCACAGTACGACTAACCATAGGAGAGCCACCTGAAGAAGCAACTGGAATAAGAAGTGAACTATCAGTAACCCAAGCCTGTGCTTTAGCATACTTTTCGTATCGTTTATCAAGATTACTTGTCTCAGATGCAGCATCATCCAAAAGCTTCTTGTATTCATCCAATCCAACTTTCGCCATGACTTCAGGATCCTTGCCCTTTGTTATACCTAGATGTTTCAAGGCAGAACCCTTCTTAGCATCTAAAATATTGAGATAGGTTGCTGGATCTTGATAATCTGGTCCCCAACCAGTTCCGTTCAAATCATAATCTTTTTGGGTTGGAACTTTAGCTTGAGAAGTAATACTTTCCTTCTCATTATCCGTCATTTGAAGAACATCTATAATTACATTCTCAGTTCCCAATGTTTCTTCAATCGATTGTTTTAATGAATTTGTCTGTTGAACTGCAACTACATCTGTCTGTTCTACTGGTACATCCAAATGAATCGGGAAACTTACTCCCTTAGATTGCAATTCTGTTTTCGCTTTTTCAAATGTAGACTTGGCCTTTGTTGGATTGTAAATTGTATCTTTGCCATCTGTGAGAGTCACATCTTTCCATTGCTCTCCATATTTCAGCAGTTCATCCTGAGCCAGCTGTCCGAAGGTCTTCCCAGCTACTTGAACATAGTTATCTGGCACTAGACTATTACGAATAATCTTATCCGCACCTTCTTCACCATTTAATTGAGCTGTATAGGCGTGGCGATTAAATGCAAAATTAAGAGCCTGACGGAAGTTCTTATTGAGAAGAGCTTCTTTTGTTGATGTTTTTTGTGACTCATCTGTTTTAGCTGTTTTATTATAGGATTGACGATTTACGTTAACGGTAAGATAATAACTTGTTGCCTCTTGTGGACTATAGACAATCTTATCACCGTATTCCTTTTTAGTTGATTCAAAGTTTGAGCTTGCTGGAAAGAGACGAGCAGTTGTATAGGCACCTTGTGTAAAGCTACGAATTAAGGATTCTTGGTCTGATCCATCATAGAATGTTAATTTTACATTATCAATTTTGACATTTTCCTTATCCCAATAGTTAGGATTTTTTTCATATTCAATCACAGATTTAGAAATCAAGGACTTCAAAAAATATGGACCATTGTAAAGAATACTTGATGGAGTTGGCGCTCCGTAATCCTTACCTGTTGCATTCAAAAATTCTTCATTAACTGGAAGCATCGTTGCAGTGGTTATTTTTGAATTCCAAAAACTTTCCGGTTTATTAAGCGTATATTCTACTGTATAATCATCAATAGCTTTCACACCTACAGTTGAGAAATCGTTTGTCTCACCACTAACATAAGCCTCCAATCCTTTGATAGATTTCTCAACCAAAGAAAGACCATCGGACTTTCCGTCTGCTGCATGCTTTAATCCAGTGACAAAATCCTGAGCCTTAACTTCTGCATACTCTTCTCCTTCTGAAGTGTACCACTTCACACCTTTACGTAGTTTGTAAGTATAAGTCAAGCCATCTTTAGAAACTGACCAATCCTCTGCTAGAGAAGGAATGAGATTCCCATATTTATCATTTTCTAAAAGACCGTCGACGACATTACCTATTACGTCAGAAGTTGAACTTTTACTTGTAACGCTATAATCCAAGGATGATGGATCAACAGCATAAACATAAGAGAATGTTTTGGGAGCATCTGCATTCTTTTCACTTTTCCCACAAGCTGTTAAAAGAATGGCTGTACTCAAGGTCACTCCTGCTCCTAAGAGCCACTTTTTCGATTTCATAGGTAATCTCCTTTAAGAAAGTATTTTCACTATTATACCTTATTTTTTTATAAATACAAGAATTTTAGTGCGATTTGTTAGAAAATTCTAACAAATATTTTTTAAAAGAGTCTGGGACAATAGTCTCTTATCTCCAAAAAAGCAACGGATTTGCCGTTGCTTTTTTGCATGGTTGCGATAGTCTTAGTAAAATAGAATTGCTTAATAAATCATTTAGAAAGGCCATCCCATGCATATTCACTATAACAAAAATCAAACAACTTTACCACTAGAAATCAGTTCTTTCTTACCACAAGACCATCTCGTCTTTACTATTGAAAAAGTGGTGAATACCTTGGAGGATTGTCACTTCCATGCCTTCTATCATGCCTTTGGTCGCCCGTCTTATCACCCTAAAATGCTTATAGCTACTCTTCTATTTGCCTATTCACAAGGGATTTTCTCTGGACGAAAAATCGAAAAAATGATGATTGAAAACCTCGCTATGCAGTACCTAACAGGACCGTTGGTTGTCAGCTACCGCACCATCAATCGTTTTCGAGTCGCTGAAGAGATGGAAGAACTCATACGTAATCTTTTCATGGACCTCAATCTTCGTTTAAAAATGGAAGAGTTAGTGACCTTAAATTGTCTGTTTATTGACGGGACTAAGATTGAAGCCAATGCCAACAAGTATAGTTTTGTGTGGAAGAAAGCGACAGAGAAATTCTCCGCCAAACTGCAAGAACAGATACAGAACTATTTTCAAGAAGAAATCACTCCCCTTATCTATCAAGCTATCGAACTGGATACACAAGAGCCTATCTCCTCAGAGCAGTTGCTTGCATTCGCTCAAGTCCTTGAAGGAGAATTGAAAAAATTGAACCAGGACATTGAGGAGACACCCGTTAAAGGGAAGGATGAACGTAAAACCCCGCGTCGTAAACTCAAGGAAGTCTTGCGTAAAGTCAAGGAGGATTTTTCAGTACGTGCTGAAAAGTATAAGAAGTATCAAGAGACATTTGAAGGGCGCAACAGCTTTTCCAAAACCGATCCAGATGACACTTTTATGCGAATGAAAGAAGATTATATGAAAAATGGCCAACTCAAGGCTGCTTATAATCTTCAAATCGCTACTGAAAACCAATTTGTTCTTCACTATGATGTCTTCTCAAATCCGACAGACACCAAGACTCTTCTGCCATTCCTTGAAACCTATCCGCATGACTTGAAGACAGTTGTTGCAGATGCTGGATATGGAAGTGAAGAGAACCTCCTTCGTTTAGATGAAAAGGGGGTGAACCATCTGATTAAATATGCCATGTTTGACAAGGAACAGAAGAGAGGGTATAAACAGTCAGCTAGAAACTTAGCGAATTGGCACTATGATGACAAGGAGGATAGCTACACACATCCTGATAGCTGGTGCTATCGTTTTCACCATATCAAACATCAGAAAATCAAGGTTTACTACGCTGATGAACCTGAATCAGCCCCTCAAAAGGGACTGTATATGAACGGACGCTATCAAAACTTGAAAGCTAAAGAATGTCAGGCGCTTTTATCTCCCGAAGGTAGACAGATTTTCGCTCAACGTAAGATTGATGTGGAACCTGTCTTTGGGCAGATAAAGGCTTGTTTGGGTTACAAGAGATGTAATCTGAGAGGGAAGCGTCAAGTGAGAATTGACATGGGATTGATACTTATGGCCAATAACCTCCTCAAATACAATAAGAGAACGACTCAAAATTAAAAAGCTAGAGTTTGTACTGACCCCCAAAAGTTGGACAAATAATTATTGAAAGGATTTAGTTCTGTATTGCACAGGGCTAAGTCCTTTTAGTTTGACTTTAATTCGTTTGTTGTTGTAGTAATCAATGTAGTCCACAATAGCTTGTTCAAGGTCTTCTAAAGACCTAAAGTGCTTCTCATAACCATAAAACATTTCAGATTTCAAAATGCCAAAGAAGGACTCCATCATGCCATTGTCTGGGCTGTTGCCCTTGCGTGACATGGATGCTTGAATTCCCTTACTCTCTAGGAACCGATGATAAAAATCGTGTTGGTATTGCCAGCCTTGATCGCTATGGAGAATCGTATGCTCGTAGTGTTTCTCTGTAAAGGCCTGGTTTAACATAGCTTTCACTTGTTCTAAGTTTGGTGAAGTTGAAAGATTATAGGCGATAATTTCGCTATTAAATCCATCTAAAACTGGCGATAAATAGAGTTTCTGTGTGCTATTTGGAATGGCAAACTCTGTCACATCCGTATAGCACTTTTCCATTGGCCTTGATGCTTCAAACTGACGTTGAATGAGATTCTCTGCTTTCTTACCAATCTCTCCTTGGTAGGAAGAATACTTTCGTTTCCGGCGAATTCGAGCTGTTAAACCAAGGACTTTCATCAGACGTTGGACCTTCTTATGGTTTACTATATGACCACGATTCCTCAATTCAAGAGTAACTCTACGATAGCCATAATTTCCTTTATGGTCATTATAAATGGCCTGAATTTCGGTTTTAAGCTCTTTATCTTTATCAAGCCCATCCAGTTGTTTCAACTGATAATAGTAAGTTGAGCGAGCTAAACGTGCTGTTTCAAGAAGTAAATCTAGTCGAAATCCTCCTGAAGCCATTTCTCTAATTGTCTCTGCCTTTCTCGCTCTAAGGCTTCGTCCCTGTCTTCCAGCTCTTTTAACTTTTTTAGGTAGGCCACCTCAGTCCGTAAGCGTTCATTCTCCTCTTGGAGTCGCTCTAGTTCTGTCATTTCTTCCCAGGTTTTCTTCCGTTTACGTCCCATTTTAGGTACTCTCCCTCTTGTTTTCTCAACAATAGTATACCCGTTTTTCTTGTATTGTGCTAGCCAATTAAGAAGTATCGTACGACTTGGGAGGCCATATTCAAGAGAAACTCTATCTTTAGTCCAGCCTTCATGTAAGACTTTATTAATCATTTCTTGTTTTAAATGAGGAGAATAGTAACGATTTTTCCCTTTTTTGACGAACTCTATTCCGTAACGATCAATCAATTTAATCATGTACCTAAGATTAGAATTGTTTATCTCAAATTTATTTGAAAGCTTCTCTAAGCTATATCCTTGTTTTCTAAGTTCATAGATCTGAACTTTATCTTCATAACTCAATTTCATAATAAAACACCCCAAAAGTTAGATTTTTTCTGTCTAACTTTTGGGGTGCAGTTCAGTTCCGCAATTGGAAATCTCTAGCTTTTTTGTGGCTGAGAACTATTTTGTCTCAGGTTCTTTAGTCTGTCATGATATTAAACATTTCAGTTTTAAATTTTTTGAAATTTAGAACAATGAACTCTTCACTTTCTTGAATTTCTGTTGCAAGATTCCAACTAAATATACCATTATGATAATAATGGTACCCAATCATTTTTTAGATTTTCTAAAAAAATCGGACATTAGACACATTCTATTACTTAACTCGTATTATACCTTGAGTAAGTATCTTATATCATTATTTTAGAAATTTTTATTACTTTATATTATCTACTAGACTATCTGCATACGTTACTATCGTCCGTTTTCGTGTAGTACAATCGAAACACTAGATTATTTTTTACAGTAGGTATAAAATTGCTAGGGTCAGGAGACTTGCTAGAAGCCCTACTCCCCAAAAGAAGAAGTCAACCTTCCACTCGCTCCAAGGATTTCCTTTACCAGACAATCCTCCAAGCTCAAAATGGTGATGCACAGGCGTCATACGGAAAATACGTTTACCACCAGTCATTTTGAAATAGCCGACTTGCATCATGACCGAAGTTGTTTCAAAGACATAAACAATTCCGATAATCAATAGAGTCCATTCTTGGTGGAGAGCCATAGAGATAGCTGCCAGCATTCCACCGAGAGCCAAACTTCCCACATCTCCCATAAAGACCTTGGCAGGCTTATGGTTAAAGACAAAGAAAGCAAGCAAACCACCGATCATGGCAAGAATCACTAGAAGGATATCCATCTGACCTTGCACATAGGCAATAACTCCATAGGCAGACAAACTAATCACAACTGAAATACTAGCCAGGCCGTCAATACCGTCTGTCAAGTTTACTGCGTTTGAAAAACCGACTAGCCAGAAAAGAGCGAAGACAATATAGAAAATTCCTAGATGCACTTGGTAACCAAAGACAGAAAGCATATCTCCACCGCGCTCATAGAAAAGGTAGAAAATGACACCACCTAGAAGCTGAAGAGCCAATTTCTGCTTGGGATTAAGACCCTCATTGATTTTACGAAAGACCTTGAGAAAGTCATCTAAAAATCCGATTAAGCCATAAAGAACCAAGATAAATAAAATCATACCGACATTATTGCTGAGTTGATTACTAAATAGGGCGAAAAAGAAAGCAACTAAAACAGAAGCAATTAAGAAAACCAAACCTCCCATTGTAGGAGTCCCAGCTTTTGCCTGGTGCTGTTTGACATCCTCATGCATCTGCTGGCCTGTAATTTGCGCCTTTCTATAAAATTGGATAAAGGCCGGAATTCCTACTAAAGTTAGTAAAAATGTCACAATTCCAGCACTGATAGAAATAAACATATTAGTCTCCTAAAGTTAATTTAATTTTTTTAATGTTTTTGATAGCTGTATTAGTCCGAACATCTTGCTTCTGTACAACAGAACCTGACCCTTCAAATTCCAGCTCGATATCCAACCATTTAGCAAAGGTCTCAGCAGTTTCTTTTTTCCAGCCATACATGTCTGGAATTTCTTCTACCTTATCCGATAAAAGGAGAACTTGTCGGTTTGGTGCAAGATTGGTCCCTTCTTCTACAGAAGTCTCTTTAATCTTTGTTCCAGTACCTACAACGATTGGTTGCACAATATTTCGGCGTAAGGCTTCCGCCAACTCACCAGGTGAAATATCCTTGATGCTAGGCATTGCATAAGAAGACTCTGTCGTAACTTTATCTAAATTCTTGGCTGGAGATTGAAGATTGAGAGATTCTTTCATAGCTGAAGCCCGCTCCAAGATTGGGTTGGCAAATTCTCCCAACTGGATACCTGAATAATGTTCAGGTTGTTGAACCGTTACATACAAGATAAAATCAGGATTTTCAGCAGGGTTCATAGCCACAACCGAGAAAATGTAATTGGTCGAACCAACTAAGTAGCCTCCATTTTTCTCGTCAGCGATTTGGGCTGTACCAGACTTGAGGGCTACATTTTGACCTGGAACATTGACAGTTGCTTTTCCTGTACTATGATTATACATAGTTCCATATCTAGGATCCGTTCCTACCAAGACCATGTGAGTCCGAGTTTGGCCAGCTGCATCTTTCGAAACTGGATTCCCTACAATTTCTTTTTGAGATCTACGAACGGTTTGATCATTTGGATCATACAAGGCCGTAATAAATTTAGGCTCTAGCATGACGCCATCATTGGCAATGGCTGTAAAAGCACGTAGCATCTGGGTCTGCGTTACAGAAATCCCCTGACCAAATGCACTCATGGCAATATTGACAATATTATCAGCTGGAAGTTGACCAGCGTATTCATCTGTCAAACCAAAGCGAGTTGGGACCCCAAATTTAAAGCGGTTTAGATAATCCAACCAAGTAGCATCTCCCATTTTTTGTTCAAGTAGACTCATTCCAACATTACTGGAGTGAGCGAAACCTTGTGAGAAAGTCATCATCCCACCAGTAGTCAAACCATCATTAACATCCCAATCTCGAATCGTCGCATCCGCTATTTTTAATTCACTGCTATTGAAGTATTCTCCACTTGGGAAGGTATTATTATCAATAGAAGAAGCTAACGTCATAACCTTCATGGCTGATCCTGGTTCATAGTTACTTTGATAAAGAATGTCACGCCAAACAAAGTCCTCAGTGATTCCTTCTTTAGTATCTGCATTAAAGGTAGGTCGTTGGGTGGTAGCGAGAATTTCACCGGTCTTTGCACTGACCAAGGTCGCGGTCATATACTTACCTTTTACTTTTTCTAGAAAGGCATCCATCTGAGTTTCCATGAAAGATTGTAGCGGACTAGACAATGTTGTATAAACATCCTTGCCATCCACAGTTTGTTGCGATACCAGTTCTGTACCTGGTACGATATTTCCTACACGGTCTTTTTCATAGGTAATAATACCGTCTGTCCCAGCAAGAATGGTATTTAAAGAACTCTCCAAACCAGAAGTCCCTAACAAACTCTTACTGCCATCCTCATTTTCATGGAGTTGGGCTAACCCAATAAAACTAGAAGCAAATTGTCCATTTGGGTAGCTTCTGTTAGGGCTAGTTGTAAAGTCAATCCCTTCCACACTAGCATCTTTCAAATCTTTTTTAATAGCCATCATATTGGCATAGGTAATCCCATTTCCTTTTGCACCAAAGGAAACTTGAGTTAGATTTGGTTGAGCTAATTGCTCTTTCACATAAGCTTCATCCATATCCAAATACTTATGGAAGACTTCAGCTACCTTATTAAACTGCGAATCCTCTACATAAAGAATTTTACCCGTTGCTGACTTGTATTTTTTATCAATAACAGCATAGACGTTATAAGAGGTCGCATCTTCAGCGATAGGCACTCCATTTCGGTCATAGATCGTCCCACGTTTGGCAGGTACTGTTCGAGTGGTTTGGTGAACCTTTTTAGCCTCTTTTACCAAGTCAGTACCAAATATATTACCTTTTGCGATAATATACGCAAAATTGGCCAAAAAGAGGGCGAAAAGGGCAACAGCTACAAAGCTGAGGTACTTGCCAACTATCCTACGGTTTTTTGCTGGAGATTTACGATTTTTTATCGCAAATCGGGTTATTTTTTCTGTCCATTTCATATCTTACTCCGCTGTTCGGATATTTTCATTATTCAATTTCAAATCTTTTTTATCTGCAATCTCTTTCAAGCGCTCTGAACGAATCAATTCATTCACTTCCTGCTTAGCATCATCGAGCTCTGTCTTCTTTTCCTCTATCTGCGCATTGATTTTTGTTAAATCACTTTGCACTTGCAAGAGTCGTGTCTGCATAAAGATAATGCTCACTGCTAAGACAAGAGCCGTAAAAGCGATGGAAAGATAAAAAGCCTTCTCCACACGTGAGAATTTTTTTATACGATTCTGCAAGAATTGACTGGTTGTTTCTTTCTTATCTACCATTTTTTCCTCTTACTTGTGAATTTTTCTGGCCACACGCAACTTGGCTGAATGCGAGCGGTTATTGGCTTCTAATTCTTCTGCACTTGGCAAGATTGGCTTACGGGATACCAATTCCATCTTGGGCTTGAGATCATCTGGGATGAAAGGCAAACCTTTGGGAACTTCCACTGTTGAAGCTTCCTTGAACAATTGCTTGGTCAAGCGGTCTTCTAATGAATGAAAGGTAATCACTGAAATTCTACCATCCAGAGCCAAGATCTCCATAGCCTGCTGGATGGACTCATCTGCAGCTCCCAGTTCATCATTGACTTCAATCCGAATAGCCTGGAAGATCTGCTTGGCAGGATGGCCCTTCTTCTTGAGCTCCTTAGCAGGCTTAGCCGACTTGATGATCTCTGCCAACTCAGTCGTTGTCTCGATTGGCTTGACTTCCCGAGCTTGTTCAATCTTACGGGCTATTTGTTTAGAGAATTTGTCCTCGCCATATTTGAAGAAAATACGAACCAAATCATGATAGTCATAGTGGTTCACCACTTCATAAGCTGTCAGACTAGCTTCCTGATTCATCCGCATGTCCAGTGGCGCATCCTTTTTATAAGAAAAACCACGCTCACGCTGGTCCAATTGAGGACTAGACACTCCCAAGTCATAACAAATTCCATCAATTTCCTGAACACCAGCTTCGCGCAAACGTGCCTGTAAATGACGGAAGTTATCCTTGATAAAAGTCACCATTCCCTTTTCAATGTAAGGTGCCAAGCGTTTTTGCGCATTATCAATAGCATTTTGATCTTGGTCAAAGGCATAGAGATGGCCCTTTTCACTTAATTTACTTAATAAATATTCGCTATGGCCTGCTCCACCCAAGGTCGCATCAACGTAGATACCGTCAGGCTTTACGTCGAGCATATCAATCGTTTCGTGGAGTAAGACCGTTACATGATGAAATTCTTTTGTCATATCTTATCTATTTTACCACAAATCCGACTAGCTTGCACTAGTCAGACAAATAGGTCAAAAAAAGTAAGATTTCTTTAAGAATATGTCAAATATGCTTGACATCTATTTCATAGAAGAATATAATATAGTCAAATATATACGACACAAATCAGAAAGGAGACCAGATGAATCGTGTGAAAGAATTTCGCAAGGAACTGGGCATTTCCCAGCTCGAGCTAGCCAAGGATATCGGTGTCTCGAGACAGACCATCAATATGATTGAAAACGACAAGTACAATCCAACCCTGGAACTCTGTCTCAATCTCGCCCGTAGCCTCCAAACTGACCTCAACAGTCTCTTTTGGGAGGATGATTTTTAAAAAAGGAGCAAACTCATGAAAAAAGAAACCTTTACTGAAAAACTGATCAAACGCACATACGGCATTTCTGATCCCCTTGATGAATACAAACGGCGCGAGGCCGATCGTATCGGCAACCAAGTCTTTATCATCCTCTTTTATCTGATGATTTTCGGAAATCTTATTCCACTCCTTCTGGCCTATAAATACCCTCAAGAAGTGGCTCTAATCTATCCTCCTCTGATTTTAGTGATTGCCCTCATCGCTGCTGGCTATGTCACCTACCAAATGAAAAAAACAGGGATTACAGCTATTGATCCGGATATGCTGAATGAGAAAGAAAGTAAGCAACTACACTCCCCAGGTCTTAAAGCAGGTTTGTTCTTTGGTCTATGGATGTTTTTTATAACTCCTCTTCTAAGTATACTCATAGGTGAAGGTCAGGACTATTTTCATTCTCTCCTAACTATAAGAAATGGTGTATCAAGCATTCTCGGTTCTATCTTCTTCGGAGCGAGCATACAGTTCCTCATCTCCCGTCGCATTGAAAAAGCTAAAAAAGAGCAAGATGAGGATTAGGAGGTGCCCTATGAAATCACTAGTAACTTTACTATTCAGTCATATTTTTGTCAGCATCTTTATTACCTTCGTCCTGTTTTCTGGACATATTACGCGTCCTTTCTTGATCATTTTCCTTTTATTTCTTCCTTTGCTGAACAAGGGACAAATACTTCAGAAAATCCAATCCAAAAAAATACGCCTTCTAAACGTATCTCTCTGTTTTATTCTCGTATCCTTCCCACAACTTTTAAGGCGTCCTGCAGATTGGAGATACCTAGTATTTATAACAACCTGTATCATTTTTAGCTTGATTTACTTCTATACTTTCTATCAACTCGTTAAAGAAGTCAATCAAAAACCACTCATTTAGGAGGTTACTAGCATGAAAAAAGAAGACTTAACCACTCGCCTACTTCGAAATCTCTTTCACATTCAGGGCCCTTTTGATGAATGCCGACAAGAGATTATCTACAAGGCTTGTGCCCGTTCTATGGTTCAAATCGTTTATTCTTCCTTCTTTCTCTTCTTGTTTTATCTGTTATTTGGACGCTTCATAGAAGTGGTTCGCTATGCTATGCCCTATGTTTACTCTGGACTCATTTTTTTCATTACTTTAAAAACCCAAAGAGCCGTCCAAGAGCTTCATCTTGAAAAGGATGACAAATCAGAAATCATCCTCAAGACCTACAGCAAAGCCCAAATCAAATTCCGAAGCTGGATTGTGTTTATCGGTATTCAGATCGGCTTCTTTACCTTACTCATCTTTCATAAAGTCTTCGTTCAGCAGATGTCCTTTTCAGATTTTGGGAAGTTGCTCATGCAATTCGATAAAAGTGGTCCTTTCCTAATGTATGGCCTGATTATCGGTAGCATTTTTGGAACTCTGACCTACGGATTTCTATCACTACAGGAGGAAAAAACTCCTAAAAATACCAAACAGAAGGAGAAAAGCAAGCAATGACTTCACTATACGATTTTTCAGTCTTGAACCAAGACAATCAAGAAACCTCACTAAATGCCTATCGTGGTAAGATTCTCTTGGTTGTCAACACTGCTACTGGATGTGGTTTAACACCCCAGTACCAAGGTCTCCAAGAACTCTATGACCGTTATCAAGACCAAGGTTTTGAAATTTTAGACTTCCCTTGCAATCAGTTTATGGGACAAGCACCAGGCAGTGCAGAGGAAATCAACAGCTTCTGTAGCCTACATTATCAAACCAGTTTCCCACGTTTTGCCAAGATTAAGGTCAACGGTAAGGAGGCAGATCCTCTCTATGTTTGGTTGAAAGACCAGAAATCTGGCCCACTGGGAAAACGAGTCGAATGGAATTTCGCTAAGTTTCTCATCGGTCGTGATGGGCAGGTCTTTGAACGCTTCTCCTCCAAAACAGACCCTAAACAAATTGAAGAGGCCATACGTAATCTACTCTAAACTTCATTAAAATCCATCCTTCTATGCTCCCTAAAACAGAAGGATGGATTTTCTTTAAAAAGTAAACGAAATTCTTTAAATTAGATGGATTTTCTTGCTTTTCTCTATTGCATTTCTCAGAATAATTTAGTATATTTGTTATATTAAGGTTTATTAGGTCATTTTAAAGATTAAGATGGCAATTTTAATTTTTTTATCTTAAAATGAAAGCGCTTAAACGGGAGGAAGATTAGACTCAAACTATTACAAAAAGATTAACTAACGCTAAAGAAAAATCGTTTCCAAGTCATACTTGGGCTCAGACAGTAGCTGACTGTCTTTATTCAAACTAGGAGTACATTATGAATCGATACCTTTTTGAAAAAGGGCAAACTTTTAGCATCAGAAAATTAACCGTTGGAGTTGCTTCGGTTATGGTTGGTCTCGCTTTTTTTGCATCTGCTACAGCACTAGCCGACGAAGCAAAAGTTGAAACTACAAGTTCTCAACCAAACGTAGAAAAATTGGCCGAGGCTGAAAAAACTAAACCAGAAATCAAAAATGAAAGTCCTGTAATCTCTACATCTCAAGAGTCAGAGCAAGCAGAGAAAACTGTTAAACCAGTAGAAGAAAAATCTGTAGCAGATACTAAAACTACCGACTTACTTCCTGAAGAAATCCACGATCAAGCTTATCCTGACACGCCCGTGAAAAACATAGATACTTCAGCAATCGTAGACAAGAAGGATAGCCCTAAAGTTGAGACAGAAAGCATTCTAAAAAACAAGGAAGAACTTCCAAAAGAAGCTGAAAATGGTAATCGTGCGATCATCAACGGTGGTCTAGATTTGAAGCACGTCCCTTATGAAGGACAACCTGCTACTGCTGCTAGTATGATTTATACCATTTACAATGGTGGTTCCCAACGCTATATCGTGTCTGGTTCTGGTATTTTTGTGGCACCAAATGTCATCTTGACTGTTGCCCACAACTTTTTAGAATCAAACCGTGATACAAAAGAAGGACATATTCGAGGTGGAGATTCTGCTAAGTTTTACTATAACCTCGGTTCTAATTCTGCTGTTCGCAATTCTCAACCTGTAACGGGTAATACTACTCTCTTCAAAGAAGAAGATATTCATTTTTGGAACAAGAAAGAATTTGGAAAAGGATATCAAAATGACTTGGCTGCTGTTGTAGCACCTGTTCCTCTTCAAATCGCTAGTCCAAATAAAGCTGCTACCTTTGTTCCCTTGGCAGAAAACAAAACCTATCAACCAGGGGACCCTGTTAGCACGATTGGATATCCGACCGATTCAAGCTCACCTGAGCTCAAAAAACCAATTGTCGCGGGTCAACTTTACAAGGCTGATGGTGTCGTGAAATCTGTTGATAAATATGATGATAAAGGCTCAAAAGGCATCACCTATCATATGACTTCTGTTTCAGGCCTTTCAGGTGCTGGTATTATCAATGGTGATGGTAAAGTAGTCGGTGTTCACCAACACGGCACAATTGAAAACGGCATCCCTGACAAAGACCGTTTCGGTGGTGGGATTGTCCTCTCACCTGAGCAAGTCAAATGGGTAAAAGATATTATCGCAAAATATGGTGTCAAAGGTTGGTACCAAGGTGATAACGGGAAACGATATTACTTTACTCCTGAAGGAGAAATGTTCAGAAATAAAACTGCTGTTATTGGTGAAAATCAATATTCTTTCGATGAAAATGGTGTTGCGACACTCATTAAAGGAATCGATTACGGACGTGTAGTGGTTCAACACGTAGATGAAACTGGTAATCCAATCAAAACTGATGATACTTTCGTTGAAAAGACTGAAGTTGGAACAGCTTTTGATTATGACTTCAAAAAAGAAATCGCTAAGACTGACTTCTATACAAAAAATCAAGAGAAATACCAGATTGTCTCTATTGATGGTTTCGAAATCAACAAGCAACTCAAAGATGAGTGGACCTACAACGTCGTCAGCAAAACAGCTCCAGGAACACGGGTCATCAAGGTGGTTTATAAAGTGAATAAAGGTTCATTTGCCATTCATTATCGTTTGAAAGGCTCAGAGCAAGAATTAGCAGATGTTGTTACTGATAATAATGACGGAAAAGAATACGATGTTTCCTTTGTAAACACTTTTGAAGCAAAAGAAATCGCAGGCTACCGCGCAATCACTCCACGCTTAGAAGCCAACATCCAGCACAAGGGTGTGAATGATGTCGTCTTTGAATACGAAAAAATCTCTGATAGCTCTAATCCGACTTCAAATGTTTTACCTGCTGCTCATCCAGAAGATAAAGAAACAGAAATCGGAAATCACGGTCCGCTTCCAAGCAAGGCTCAACTTGATTATCACAAGGAAGAATTAGCTGCCTTCATCCACTATGGTATGAATACTTATACTAATTCTGAATGGGGACATGGAAATGAAGATCCTAAAAACTTCAATCCAACTAACTTAGATACAGATCAATGGATCCGTACTCTAAAAGAAACTGGTTTTAAACGAACTATTATGGTTGTCAAACACCACGATGGTTTCGTTATTTACCCATCTAAATATACAAATCATACCGTAGCTGCAAGTCCATGGAAAGATGGAAAGGGTGACCTTTTAGAAGAAATCTCTAAATCTGCTACTAAATACGATATGAACATGGGTGTTTACCTATCACCATGGGATGTTAATAGCCCTAAATACAAGGTTGATACAGAAAAAGAATACAACGAATATTATCTCAACCAACTAAAAGAAATTCTTGGAAATCCAAAATACGGAAACAAAGGTAAATTCATTGAAGTTTGGATGGATGGTGCGCGTGGTAGCGGTGCTCAGAAAGTAACCTACACCTTTGACGAATGGTTCAAATATATTAAGGAAGCAGAAGGAGATATCGCTATCTTCTCTGCACAACCAACAAGTATTCGTTGGATCGGAAATGAACGTGGTATCGCAGGTGACCCTGTATGGCATAAGGTCAAGAAAGCCAACATCACCGAAAATGTTAAGAACGAATACCTTAACCACGGTGACCCTGACGGAGATATGTACTCTGTAGGGGAAGCTGACGTTTCAATCCGTTCTGGTTGGTTCTACCACGATAACCAGCAACCAAAATCCCTCAAAGAATTGATGGATATCTACTTCAAGTCTGTTGGTCGTGGAACGCCACTTCTTCTCAACATTCCACCAAACAAAGAAGGTAAATTCGCAGATGCTGACGTGGCTCGCTTGAAAGAATTCAAAGCGACTCTAGATCAAATGTATGCGACTGACTTTGCCAAAGGTGCGACTGTAACAGCAAGTTCTACTCGTCAGAACCATCTCTACAAAGAAAGCCATCTTACAGACGGTAAAGATGATACTAGCTGGGCACTTTCAAATGATGCTACAACTGGTAGCTTCACAGTTGATTTAGGACAAAAGAGACGTTTTGATGTCGTAGAACTCAAGGAAGATATTGCCAAAGGACAACGTATTTCTGGATTCAAGATTGAAGTCGAAATCAACGGACGTTGGGTTCCATATGGTGAAGGTTCAACCGTAGGCTATCGTCGTTTAATCCAGGGTCAACCTGTAGAAGCACAAAAAATCCGAGTTACGATTACTGGCTCACAAGCCACACCAATCCTAACCAACTTCTCAGTCTATAAAACTCCAAGCACTATCGAAAAGAATGATGGATATCCTCTTGGACTAGAATACCACTCAAATACAACGGCTGACAAGGAAGGTACAACTTGGTACAATGAATCGGAAGGTATCCGCGGTACTTCTATGTGGACCAACAAGAAAGACGCCAAAGTCACCTATCGTTTCACAGGAACCAAGGCCTATGTTGTATCAACAGTAGATCCAAACCATGGTGAAATGTCTGTATACGTGGATGGTCAAAAAGTCGCAGATGTACAAACCAAGAACAGTAGCCGTAAACGTAGCCAAAAAGTTTACGAAACTGGTGATTTAGCACCTGGAGAACACACTATTACTCTCGTTAACAAAACAGGTGAACCAATTGCTACAGAAGGAATCTACACTCTAAACAATAACAGCAAGGGTATGTTTGAGCTTGAAGCAACTTCTTACGATGTCGAAAAAGGAAAACCTGTTACCGTTACAATTAAGCGTGTTGGTGGAAGCAAGGGAGCTGCTACCGTTCGCTTCATTACGGAACCTGGAACAGGTGTTCACGGTAAGGTTTACCAAGATACAACTCAAGATGTGACCTTTGCAGATGGTGAAACAGAGAAAACTGTTACCATTCCAACTATCGACTTCACAGAACAAGCTGACTCAATCTTTGACTTCAAAGCAAAACTCACTTCTGTGTCTGATGGCGCCCTACTCGGTTTTGCTACCGATGCAACTATTCGAGTAATGAAGGCTGATTTATTGAAGAAAGATCAGACAAATTACGACGACCAAGCTAGTCAATTAGATTACAGTCCTGGCTGGAGACACGAAACCAACTCTTCTGGTAAATACCAAAATACTGAATCATGGGTATCATTTGGACATCTGACAGAGGATCAGAAGAAAAAGACAACTGTGACTGCTTATTTCTATGGTACAGGCTTAGAAATCAAAGGATTTGTTGACCCAGGTCATGGTGTCTATAAAGTATTCCTTGACGGTAAGGAAGTCACCTATCAAGATGGAATGGGAAATGCATCTACTATTGATGGCAAGAAATACTTTAGCGGTCATGCCGCTAACCGTCAAGGTGATCAGACTCTAGTCAACCTAAAAGGACTTGATGAAAACTTGCACGCAGTAACTCTCCAACTAGACCCTGACAAGAATGATTTGACTAAAAATATTGGTATGCAAGTGGATCAATTCATTACAAAAGGCGAAGGAAGCGAGCTATACAGCAAAGCAGAAATCCTTCAATCTATCTCTAAATGGAAAGAAGATTTGTCTAACTTTAATCCTGCTGGATTGAAAGATACTGCAACTGCACGCCAAGCGTTCAAGTCTAATCTTGATAAACTCACTGCACAATTAAGTTCTGATACGGTAAATGTACAAGATGTGATGTCAACAGTCACTACTTTGCAAGATATTCTTAGCAAAGATGAAAATTACAAAAAACCTGGAGACGAAACAAGCCCAGAACAACCAGTTGAACCAAAACAGCCGGAACAGCCTGAAATCAATTACGATAAGGCTATGGCTAGCTTGACTGAAGCTATCGAGAAAAAAGTGGCTGAACTTGGTACTAACAACGATGCTAAGAAAAAATTAGTTGAAATTACTGATAAAGCAATCGCAGCTATCCAAGAAGCGAAGACTCAAGAAGACGTCAATAAAGCCCTCAACAACGCTCTTGAACAAATCAAGCAATTGCAACCTAGCCAACCAGAACAACCGGTTGATCCGAAACAACCTGAACAGCCTGAAATCAATTATGATAAGGCTATGGCTAGCTTGACTGAAGCTATTGAGAAAAAAGTGGCTGAACTTGGTACTAACAACGATGCTAAGAAAAAATTAGTTGAAATTACTGATAAAGCAATCGCAGCTATCCAAGAAGCGAAGACTCAAGAAGACGTCAATAAAGCCCTCAATAACGCTCTTGAACAAATCAAGCAATTGCAATCTAGCCAACCAGAACAACCAGTTGAACCAAAACAGCCTGAAAAACCAATTACTTCTTCAAGTCCTGAAGAAGGAGTTAAAGAGCTTGTCTTCCATCTCCCAAGTTTGGATATTGTCAAGAAGGCAGTGCCATTCAAGACTATCCGTCGCGAAAATCCAAACTTAGATAAAGGAAAAGAGAAAGTTCTAGCAGAAGGGAAAGATGGTGCTATAATCGAGTATGTCGAAGTAGATGGCAGCAATCGTAAAGTAGTTCAAACTGAATCAACTCCAGCTCTAGACCGAGTGATTGAAGTTGGAACGAAACAAAGCTCTGTAGGAACAGAGGCACCACCAGTTGTGACTCTCCCTGAGTATGTTGTACCTAGAGAAACTGAAAAACCAGCTCCTGCAGTTGTAACAGAAGATTCACCAAGAAAAGATGAAAAAGCACCTGTTGCTACTACAGTTAAACAAGACAAGGAAAAACAACTCCCAGAAACTGGAGAGCAAGAAGCAGATGCCTTCTTATTCTTGGCTGCTATTACTTCAATATTGTCTCTACTCATCTTCCAAAAGAATTTCAAAGACTAATTAAAATCTTTACTTAATTCTTTTCAATGATTCTAGTTCCCCCAAAGAGAAGGCCAGCCGGTCTTCTCTTTTTCTATATATAAATCAAAAAAAAATACATAAATTTCTATGTACGTCTTAGTATATATAAAACAGAATGATTATTGAACTGGCCCCAAAAAGTTAGACAGAAAAAATCTATCTTTTGGGGTGCAGTTCATTCTATCTTTGACTGGGCAGAAGAACTTGAGTATATAGAAGCTAATAAAGTTGCAAAAATATTAAGAAGAATAAAGGCCACTAAAAAGATTCAACTTGCAGAGTCAAAGAGAGGGGAAGATTTATATCTAACTCATGAACAACTCCAAGAATGGTTCTCAGCATTTCAAGAAGATTTAGATAATGATAAAATAACTCTGAAAGATTATGTCCTATTTTATCTCACTTTTTTCTTAGATGATAGAAAATCTGAAACCTATGCTCTTCAATGGAAACATATCGACTTTTCGAAATCACAGATTCAGCTAATTCAAGCTTTAGATAGATATGGACAAATAAAATCTACTAAGGGAAATAAGAAAACTATTTTCTCTATTTCTAATGACTTACTTCAGCTCCTTACCTCTTGGAAAGAGCAACAAAAATATGAACTAGTAAAGTTTGGCATCATCAGTAATCCAGAACAATTTGTTTTTACATATATCGACACAAAAGGAAACATCAATAAGCCTTTACACGCTGACTATCTAAACAATAAAATGAAAAGTATTAGAAAGCGACACAAAGAGCTGACACATGCTACACCTCATAAACTGCGACACACAGGAGCGACACTTGCTAAACAAGCAGGAATGAGCTTAGAAGCAATTTCTGAAGCACTAACGCATAGCGATACAGGTACAACTCAAATTTATGTCAATACTTCTAATGTAGTTCCTATGGCAGTTGGTGAATTTGCTTTAAAGTCTCTAAAACAATAAGGTAAAAATAAGGTGAACTTTGAGGTAAACTTTTAAAAAAAACATAAAAAAAGCACCCATGAGGTAAACTCTTGAGTGCTTTGAAACGTTGATATAATCGTATTGATTAACGTTTTGAGGCAACTGACCTTGTCAGGTTGCAGCCACATTTGTAAACGACTAAAGTCGCAACAACTGTGTCAATTGCACCAATTTAGTAAGAAAGTATAAAAAAGAACACCCCGAAAGGTGCTCTCTGTAAGTATCGTAATTCTTTCGAATTAACGTTTACTAAATTGTGATGCTTTACGAGCTTTCTTAAGACCTGGTTTTTTCTACATTATGATATTTATGGTAAATTATCACTAAAATCAAGTAATTTTAAGAGATAAATCCTCAATCTTTACATATATAACCCTTTTAAAAATCGAGAGGTTATCAAAGGGTTATCACTTTTTAGTTTTCGGAGCTTATGTAGTTGAGGAATAGACAATCAAAAACTTTAGATAACTTGTGGTACACGAGTTTTATCTCTCAATTTCAACATTCTTCACTAAAATCGTGTATTTCTTTCATGTCCGGAATCAGAATATAATCAATAATCTCAAAGACAGAAATATTTTATATTTTTTAAATAATTTTAATTTCTACTTTAATAGCTCTATTCTTTCTGAACTACCAAACAACTGATTACGTTGCTTATTCTTCACTCGCCAAGCATTCCCATGATTTTTCCCTACGTACTTACCTTCTTTAGATATATATCCACGCCAATCATAGGTTACAACTCCTAACTTAATTAACGAAATAAATGTCATAAATTGAGGAGATCGAGTTAGCTCTGCTTCAATATACTTAAACTCAGCGGTGTCCCCATTCATTCGAATTTCCGCTTTTACCCAAAGCGTTGCAGGATGTTTCTGATGAAGTTCACTTTCTAAATCATCAAAATTCCAGTAAGCAGCTCTATGAGACGAACCATTTTTATACTTCCTAATTTCTACAGTTCTATCATTTTCATTTACAGCTAAGAAGAAGCCTTGGTTATTTTGCGGTGTACTCTCTGATCCAATTGTGATATAAAGACTATTCATGTCTGGATGCTTATCAGATTCATAACCATATAATCTCGCAAATGCAGAAACACGACTACGATCGTTAGGTTCAAAATCAGCAACTGGTGTGCCATCAAATTTTGGACGTAAAGTAAATAATGTATCCAAAGTTTTGGCTGTTTTTGATTTTAGTTCAACTAATCCTTCAAAATCAGCCTTTGGACTATTATTAGTCTCAATTGAAAGTAACTTTTCAAGTGTATCTCCTGCATCTTTAGGAACTACTTTACCTGCTCCTTTTGAATTCGGATGGTATCCTTTAGAGGCAATCTCCCTTACTTTTGGAATCAACCTTGATAGAGCATCTTTAATCTTATCATTACCAAAGATTTGTATTAGAGTATCGTCACTTAGTACTCCTCTAGTAACATTTATAACAATTACACTATTATTACTTGGATTTGAAGTTATATAGACTAAATCACCTGTTAAAAAATGTTTCTTAAATGAAGCACCGCATATCCAAAATCTCTCATCTCCACGAGTTTTAGCCCTATAACAAGACATTACAGTTTGAAATTCATTATCTCCAACATACAACCTTGAAGGAAGTTTCTTTTTATCACCTTTATCAAGTTCCGAATAATCCATCAAACTATATTTTTTCAAAATATCTTGAACAAATACATTTGCGTCGATTATACCTTTGTCCAGCATCGTCTTTGTTAATCTAATAATTGTATATTCTTTTTCATTATACTTGTGAATTCGTTCAATAACTTCAAGTTCATCTTGGTATGGTTCAAACAACATATTAATACCTATCTAAATATTTCATCCACTGAAACATCTAGTCCTTTCGCTATTTTTAATAAGGTTTCTAACCTAGGATTTTTCGTTTTAGAATTCAATAAATCACTAATTGTTGATTCACTCACCCCACTTATTGTTTTTATAGAATAATTTGTTCCATTACTATTTAGAAAACGTACTCTATTAACAAAATTATTCAAATAAAATTCTGTACTCGATTTTTTCTCAAATTTTTTATAAGGAAGTGGTTTCTGACTGTCGGTATCTACAACTCCTCTTTTAAATATCGATGGAAAGTCAATATCTAACGCCATACAAACCGCAACAACGATATCCAAACGGCATTTACTTACATTCCTATAGGAAAATAGTTTCTGAATTGAATTTTTTGAATATCCTGTCATTTTAGCTAGTTCGTTATAAGTTAGACTCTTTGCATATCTAATTCGATTAAGATTTTGTATAGCAATTTCCATGTATATACCTCAGGTGATTTGTGACTACATTTTACCAATTTTAAAACATTTTACATTCGGTTAAGTTGTCTTTTTTGTAGTACAAAAATATGGATTATATCATCTATTTAACAGATTCTAATAAAAATCCTTATCTACAATTAATCCTATTTTTCGAATATATAAGTACAGTGATAACTTAATAGTTCACCCTGGACTTGATAACTAATTTTTGATATAATATTAGAAAGAAAGTGAGAAGTTAAATAATGCCATATGCAATAGATTTGTTCTGCGGTGCTGGTGGATTTAGTGAAGGTATCTTGCAGGCCGGTTTCAATATTCTTTTTTCAAGTGATAGAAGTCCCATGGTTCAAGAAACTTACGTCAATCGACATAAACAACTTGGTATAAAAGAAGGAATTGACACACATTTTGAACTAGCAGATATTAAAGAACTAACATCAGAGCGTATTTTTGAAACAATCAATAAATTACGTTATGGCCATATCTTCAAGCCTGGAGATGTGGATGTCATTTTTGGTGGTCCACCTTGTCAAGGTTTCAGTCGTCTCGGTAAAAGAGACGCAAGCGATCCTAGAAACATGCTCTTTCATGAATATCTACGAATTATTCGAGATATTTGTCCAAAATATGTTGTAATGGAGAATGTAACTGGTATTCTTGACATGCAAATGTTAGATTTTCCTAGCGTAGTTAGAGATGAATCGTATTTAGGGCAAAGATTGGTGAAAGAAATTCTAGAAGAAGAACTAAATGAACTCGGCTATATCCTACTTGATGTCCAAGTCTTAAATTCAGCTGATTTTGCTGTCCCTCAACAACGCAATCGAGTAGTATTCTTAGCATACAGAAATGATGTCCATCCAATTGAATATCCTGACCGAAATGACACACCTGAAGTAACTGTAAAACAGGCTTTAGATGGTTTATACAGTGACTGTAAAAGGGATTTATCTGACTTTGCCAACCATAGAATCAAAGGAGAAACTCCCACAGTAACAGGTACCACTATCTCAAGAAAACATATCACAAATATGGAGGAGTCCAAACACGATATAATTGTGTCTCAGAGATTTTCTTTGTATCAACCTGGAGAAAATACACGTGCTGTAATGAATCGTCTTAAGGAAGAAGGAATCAACCTCCGTGATACTTGTCCAGAGCTATTTAATGAGAGCCTCTTTCAAGTTAATCTAGATGTTAATTCTCAAGTTATACATGATACACTCTTAAATTTAAATTTATTTGACAAAAGATTCAACACTAGTCGCTGGTTACACTTTTCCAATCGTCAATTAGCTATTCTATCTAGCTTAACAAATAATAAATCTGAATTCAAAAATGTTCTAAAATCACTTGCAAATCGACTTAATACTAGTATTGAAAATGCAACTATTTTTTGGGAAAAAGTATATCCGCTATTGAATCAAGAATACAATTCAGACACATTTCATAATCTACTTGTTAAAGGTGAAATTTCGGATAAAATTGGAGAAGCAATCTTAACTAGAAAATCAATTCGAACGAGACTTAATCCCGAAACTGTTTCACCTACTATTGTTACTTTACCCGATGATTATATTCATCCTTACTTCGACAGAGTACTGACTGTTCGAGAAATGGCTCGGTTACAATCTTTTGATGATAGTTTTGAATTTCTCGGCAAAAGAACAACTGGTGGTGATAAACGTTCTCAAGAGACTCCACAATTTACACAAGTTGGGAACGCTGTCCCTCCTTTACTAGCTAAAGCGGTAGCTCTAAAGGTTATGGAAGCAATAAATTCAAACTAATTACAATTAAAAAACAAAATAGGCTACATTTAAATGGTAAGCCTATTTTTGTTTTTTAAAATAGATTTGAAGATTTAGATACTCAACTATAAAAATTTCTGTTTTACTAATTGATAAAAGACATAATCGTCAATATACTTATCTATGGCTCTTACATTTTTAAAGTAATTACTATTTAATGTAAATTTTTCAAATTGTTTAGATGATGTAACAAGTACTCTGTCACTGTCGGACAAAGAGCCTAATCTCTTCTTTAGCTTTTCTTCAAAAATCTTTTGAGAAGCATCCTCAGATAATTGAGAAAATTCTATAAGTGCATCTAACCTAGTATACATCGCCTCTCCTATACTATTTTTTATTTCCGATTCACTGATAAAATTAGAAGTCAAAAAAATTATACTTTTTTGTAAATTGACTTTATAATTCTTATCTTCAAAAATACCTTCATCAAACAACTGATAAAATGCACTAAAAAAAATATTATTGGGCTTATCAAACTCATCAAACAGTATAACATTACTTTCTCTTTCAAGTAAATCTCGTGCAAGAGATTCTTCATTATGAGCACCGCCGAAAACATACGTACTAAAAGAGGAGTTTTGAAACATTGAAAACTGCTTTCTAAATAGTTTTTCTCCTAAAATATCAGCAATTAATTTTGCAGTTTCTGTTTTACCTACACCTGGCGGACCGTAAAGCAATATTACAATTGGTTTTTCTTTCGTATATCCTCCAGAAAGTTTGTATAGATTAGTAATTAATCTATCTCGGACAGATTCCTGCCCGAGTATTTTCAAATTATATTCCTTAGAAATTTTGAGAAGATTATTGTCAGAAATTACCTTATATTCTTGGTTTAGTATAACTAAATTATCGTCATCTACAATCGACTTTATTTGTTTAACTACTGATGTAGGAGGATTTTGCAAAAAGATATCTTCTATTTGAAATTCACATATAAAATGTGTAAATGAACTCATTGTATTCTCTGACAATCTTGCATATTCATCCGACCACCCTATAACATTTTTGTACAGTTCAGGAGGATTTATATTTTCTACAGTCTGCCCTTCGACTCTATGTATATGCATACGTCTTTGTCGATCCGATTCCATCGCTAACTCACTTATACTAACATACTCTTTCGGAAGAATCTCAATAAACTTTTTCTTCGACCCATAAAATATTGTAATGTTATTAACCATTTGGTACACCCGCTAATATTACATCGTAAACTTCTACTTCAAAATTATTGACCTCATCTAATGAAAAAGCATTTGGTTCAGTCACGTTCTCAAGTGAAAATTCCTCCGAATAATTTAAAGCATTTAAATTAATCTTCCCAACTTTTATCGCATGGAAAGTCAAATCCATCTGAACAACATCCCCTAAAGAATAGTTATTTCGAAATGCAGACAAATTGAATCTAAGTACTATATCTTTATTCTTCAAATCTTTACCTACAAGTTCATAATATCCTTTAATTTGAGACATAGATGAGTCCAATGTAGCTATATCTAATTCTAAATTTTCATCAATTTTCATAGCCCCTTTTGCAAGACTTAGATAAGGTGCTTTAAGTTTAAATTGAGATAATGAGTTCGGATAAGCACTTAATCTTAAAGAATCAAATACATATATTGAGTCTTTGTAATCTTTTTGATTAAATAAATTCAGATAATCTGTAACTACCGTATTAGTAACTACTTGTCTAACAATTTTCCCATCTACTTTATTAAAATTTTCTTTAAACTCAATACCAGCCTCTACATTAAATAAATTAAAAAATCTACTTCCAATTTTACCCGATGTTTCTCCACCAACTGTTACACTATTCGATTTTTCTTTATTTTGATCACTCTGTTCAACTAAGTTACCACCAAACTTAAAGTACACCAAATCAGTTGCTGAAACTTCATCAAAATAAACTAATTTGATAAAATCAGGTTTCTTATTTTTTCTTAACATCCTAATTATTCTCCATGCTTATAATATTTACTATTTACAATAAAAACTCCTACAGCTTCATTTCATACAAAATATTATACCAAAATGAAAGTCATAGACAGTTTTAACCATCTATCGGCACAAAGTTCCCAACGATAATCCCTACAATCCGAGGATCTTCCTCATAGGAAATGAAAATGTCCTTGTATTTAGGATTAATAGAAACCAAACGCAAGCCATCTTCCTCTCGATAGACTCGTTTGATATAGGTTTGGTTGCTACAAACCACCGCATAAACTGCCCCGTCATAGTCAAATCCCGTCTCTCGAATCAGAGCCACTGAACCATTTTGATATTTAGGTTCCATGGAGTCCCCAGACACCCAGGATGCAAAATCATGGGCCAACTCCTCATTAAAGTAAACTGTATCAAAATTCTGATCATCGTAGACCGAAGCCCCGATCCCTGCTGACATACGTTCGTAGATACGGTACTCGTAGAGCTGGACTGGCATGGTCGACACTTTCTGGGCTTGTTCCTCTTGAGCCAGATTGCGAGCATAAAGAACAACCTTTTCCTTCCCTTTGTTAGATAAGCTATTATAAAGACGGACAATCTCGGTTTGAGTAAAATATCCTTTTGGTACTTTTAAAATGTTCTCTAGCTGAGCAACCTTCTCCTTGGACGGTTTCTTGACTCCACGTTCCCAAGCCGAATAAGCCTGAAAACTAATCCCAAGTTGCTCTGCAATTTCACTCTGTGTTAGTTTTAATTCTTTTCTCCGAGCCTTCAGTTTTTCTGGTTTATACATAGTTTACCTCCTATTGTAATCTTTTACTTATAACAACGAAGCAATGTTTTAACACTTTCTACTAAATCTAGTTGGTTTAGTTTCATTCTATAAAAAAAGAGTATGAATGTCCAATTATAACATCAATCCTCTTCAATAAACATATAAATTATTGCTAAAAATCCATTAGTAAAAGCATGTCCCTTAATCTTAATATCAATTTCCATTATTCGATTTAATAGAAAGATTTCATCTCTTAATCTAAAGGGGTTTGGGGATTCCCCAAAATTCAAATCACCTCAAAAGTACATACACTGTGTGTATACAAATTTTGGGGGTGATTTTGGGAGTATGTGTATACAGACTCTGAGCTCGCAAAGTCATATTATGAGAAATCCATCCCCTTCGATAAAATAATCCAAAAAATCAATTTGACTGTCATTTGTGTGTACAAATATTTTAAGAAGATATATAAAAAACGCTGCGAATGTACTGACCCCAAAAAGTTAGACAATTAATTTATCCGAAGGATTTAGTTCTGTATTGTACAGGGCTAAGTCCTTTTAGTTTTACCTTAATTCGTTTGTTGTTGTAGTAATCGATATAGTCTACAATGGCTTGTTCCAATTGCTTAAGCGACTGAAACGACTTCTCATAACCGTAAAACATTTCGGATTTTAAAATGCCAAAGAAAGATTCCATCATACCGTTGTCTGGGCTGTTGCCCTTTCGTGACATGGATGCTTGAATTCCCTTACTCTCTAGGAACCGATGATAAGAATCGTGTTGGTATTGCCAACCTTGGTCACTATGGAGAATCGTATTCTCGTAGTGTTTCTCTGTGAAGGCCTGTTCCAACATCTTTTTTACTTGTTCTAAATTAGGAGAACAAGAAAGATTAAAAGCAATAATTTCGCTGTTAAATCCATCTAAAACAGGCGATAAATACAATTTCTGCGTGCTATTTGGAATGGCAAACTCTGTCACATCCGTATAACACTTTTCCATTGGTCTCGATGCTTCAAACTGGCGTTGAATGATATTCTCTGCTTTCTTGCCAATCTCTCCTTGGTAGGAAGAATACTTTCGTTTACGGCGAATTCGAGCACTTAAACCAAGGATTTTCATCAGACGTTGGACCTTCTTATGGTTTACTATATGACCACGATTCCTCAATTCAAGAGTTATTCGGCGATAGCCATAATTTCCTTTGTGCTCAGTAAAAATAGCTTGAATTTCAGCTTTAAGATCTTTATCTTTGTCAAGCCCATCTAGTTCCTTCAACTGATAATAGTAAGTTGAGCTAGGTAAACGAGTCACTTCAAGAAGTAAATCTAGTCGAAATCCTCCTGAAGCCATTTCTCTAATTGTCTCTGCCTTTCTCGCTGTATGGCTTCGTCCCTGTCTTCCAGCTCTTTTAACTTTTTTAAGTAAGCCACCTCAGTACGTAAGCGTTCATTCTCCTCTTGGAGTCGCTCTAGTTCTGTCATTTCATCCCAAGTTTTCTTCCGTTTACGTCCCATTTTAGTTGGTCTCCCTCTTGTTTTCTCAACAATAGTATACCCGTTTTTCTTGTATTGTGCTAGCCAATTAAGAAGTATCGTACGACTTGGGAGGCCGTATTCAAGAGAAACTCTATCTTTAGTCCAGCCTTCATGTAAGACTTTATTAATCATTTCTTGCTTTAAATCAGGAGAATAGTAACGATTTTTTCCTTTTTTGACGAACTCTATTCCGTAACGATCAATCAATTTAATCATGTACCTAATATTAGAATTATTTATCCCAAATTTATTTGAAAGCTTCTCTAAGCTATATCCTTGTTTTCTAAGTTCATAGATCTGAACTTTATCATCATAAGTTAATTTCATAATAAAAACACCCCAAAAGTTAGATTTTTCTGTCTAACTTTTAGGGTGCAGTTCAATTTAACCGCGATTCCTTATTTTAAAATCCTCATATGTCTTTCTTTTTTATGAGTAGCATCGTAGTATTCCAGCATCATAGTATTCCAGCATCGCATGATACAAACGAGCCTTCGTTTTATCTTGTTGTTTAATTCCATGAAGAAATAATTCTGCTCGCTTTAATTTCAATATGTATTCACATATCTGATCAAAATCCTTATCCATATTACTTTTGAAAATAAACATCTTTTTCCTCCATCACATCAACTATTTTTTGCATCAAAATAGACATATCCATTTTGTTTTCATAGCTTATTCTCCCAACTACAGTTGCAAGACGGGCTATAGAATTGATATTCTTTCCGACTTGTTCCAACTCTTCTGTTAAAGGAACTAAACTTTCAGAGGTTATCAGAAGGTTATCACAAAGCTATTCGAGCTTAAAAATCGACAAAAAAGAGTTTGGGACAAAAAGATTTTTATTTCAGGAATTCTTTATTATAAGTTTTAAAAATCGATAGATTAGACAAAAAAAAGCGAACAAGACAAAATTCTGAGTGTCAGATACCTCGTTTTGTTCGCTTTTTATATTTAAGGTTAGACTTTTGTCCCAGACTCTTTGAAATATTGATATAATCGTATTGATTAACGTTTTGAGGCAACTGACCTCGTCAGGTTGCAGCCACATTTGTAAGCGACTAAAGTCACCACAACTGTGTCAATTGCACCAATTTATCAAGAAAGTACAAAAAAGAACACCCCGAAAGGTGCTCTCTGTAAGTATAGTAATTCTTTCGAATTAACGTTTACTAAATTGTGATGCTTTACGAGCTTTCTTAAGACCTGGTTTCTTACGTTCAACTTTACGTGAGTCACGTGTAAGAAGTCCTGCACGTTTCAATGAATCGCGGAAGTCTGGGTCTACTTGAAGAAGGGCACGAGCGATACCGTGACGGATAGCTCCTGATTGACCAGCGTATCCACCACCTACAACGTTAACGAAAACGTCGTATGAACCTACAGTTGAAGTAACTGCGAACGGTTGGTTGATGACAAGACGAAGGTCAGCGTGTGGGATGTACTCTTCAACATCTTTTTTGTTAACAGTGATTTTACCAGTTCCTGGAACAAGGCGAACGCGTGCAACAGCGTTTTTACGACGTCCAGTACCTGCATATTGTGCTTGTGACATACTTTATTGTTCCTTTCCTTAGATAAGTCCTGAAATGTCAAGAACTTCTGGTTGTTGTGCAGCGTGAGTGTGCTCAGCTCCAACAAATACTTTCAACTTCATACCTTGAGCGCGTCCAAGAGTATTGTGTGGAAGCATACCTTTAACTGATTTCTCAATCAAACGTACTGCATTTTTAGAACGAAGTTCACCTGCAGAGATTTGTTTCAATCCACCTGGGTGGTTTGAGTGAGTGTAGTAGATTTTATCAGTTGCTTTTTTACCAGTCAATTTAACTTTTTCAGCATTGATAACAATTACAAAGTCACCTGTATCAGTGTGTGGTGTAAATGTTGGTTTGTTTTTTCCGCGAAGTACGCTAGCAACTACTGCAGAAAGACGTCCAAGTGGTACATCAGTTGCGTCAACTACGTACCATTTACGTTCAACTTGGCCTGGTTTAGCCATAAATGTTGTTTTGTTCATGATTTCTCCTATATATAGTTCGATTTTTGTTTACGGTGATGGGTGTTCCTTCCCATCGAAAAGTATTTGGAAGGTTCCGGGGCCTTTCAAATGGGGTAAACAATACCGCCTACTATCATACCAAATTTCACCCCTAAAAGTCAATAGATATGAAAAATATTTTTCTGAATTCCACTCTTTTTATCTCTAAAAAACCTCGCTTTCGCGAGGCTCTTCTATTTATAAGATAAGGCACGTTTAAAGGTTTTCCAAGGACCTAAATCATCTGTTTGCAGAACGAGACTAGCATACATACGTCCGATAAAGACTGTTGCCGTTACTGCAAAAGCAATCGTAATAGCAAGCGAAATCCAAGCTTCTAACCCATTTGCATAACCATTAATAGCTCTAAACGGCATGAAGAAAGTCGAAATAAAGGGAATATATGAACCAATCTTCAAGATGAGATTGTCACCAGCTGCACCTAGAGCTGTAACTCCAAAAAAACCACCTATAATCAAAATCATCAAAGGCGACAAGGCTTTTCCTGAGTCCTCAGGACGAGAAACCATAGAACCTAGGAAGGCTGCTAAAACAACGTACATAAAGAGGCTAACCAAGACAAACAATAAGGTGTTGAGCGAGAAAGCCTCTCCTATATGGTTTAAAATACCAGATTGTGCCAAGATTGGTAGGTCCTTAAAGAGAAGAATGGCAGCAAGTCCACCCACGACGTAAATGCCAATATGGGTCAAAATCACAAGAAGCAGAGCCAGCATGCGAGCGTAGAAATAATGACTAGCTCGGATACTAGAGAAGACCACCTCCATAATTTTGGTTCCTTTCTCGCTAGCCACTTCCTGGGCAGTGACACTAGCATAGGTAATCAAAATCATATAAAGGAAGAAACCAAGCCCTGCGGCCGCAATGGTTTGAACAATTTTTTTGTTTTCCTTGGCTTCATCAATCTTTTCTGTGAATTGAACTGTCTGCGCTAAGCGTTTTTCCTGCTCTTGAGACAAGGAGGCCGTTGAACGATTAAGCTGATTTTGTAGTTCATTGAGTGTACCTGTAACCTCAAATTTAATTCCATTTTCAAGCGATGTTTCGCCATGATAAACTGCCTTTAGAACACTATCTTCTTGATCAATAGTCAGATAGCCTTTTAATTTTTCATCTTTAATCGCTTCTTTGGCACTTGCTTCGTCTTTATAGTCAAAGTTAACACCATTTACATTCTTCAGTCCTTCTGCTACAGACGGCACTGTTGTCACTACTGCCACTTTATCATTTTTAGCCATTGAAGAGCCTTGGAGATAGCCAATTCCTCCAGAGAGACCGATAAACAAGAATGGTGAAATCACCATAAAGAAGAAACTCCACGATTTGACATGTCGAAGATAGGTTTCCTTCATTACAACCCACATATTTCTCATACTTCCACCCCTGATTCTAGTTTAAAGATTTCATCGATTGTTGGTGCTTGCTGGTCAAAGGTTGCGATATATTGCCCCTGAGTCAAGATTGGGAAGAGTTCCCTTCCAGCGCTCTCATCCTCCAAAATCAATTTCCAACTGCCTTGCTTGGTCAAGCTCACCTGTTTAACATGAGGAAGTTTTTCCAATTCTTCCTTACTTCGTTCACTTGAAACAAAGAGACGCGTTTTCCCGTATTGATTGCGAACATCCTGAACTGGTCCATGCAAGACCACACGGCCATCTCGAATCATCAGAATATCGTCACAAAGTTCCTCGACGTTGGTCATGACATGATCAGAAAAGATAATGGTTGCCCCACGCTCTTTTTCCTGAAAAATGACTTGTTTGAGCAATTCTGTATTGACTGGGTCCAATCCACTGAAAGGCTCATCCAGGATAATCAAGTCTGGCTCATGAATCAGAGTAATAATGAGCTGAATCTTCTGCTGATTTCCTTTTGACAGACTCTTAATTTTATCTGTCAGCTTTCCTTTCACTTCCAACTTCTTCATCCATTGAGGGAGTTTTTCCTTGACCTCCTTGGCATCCATACCTTTTAGAGTCGCCAAGTAGCGAACTTGTTCAAGGACTGTCAATTTAGGCATGAGACTGCGTTCTTCAGGCAGATAGCCAATCCGAGCGTAGGTTTCCTGACGAATATCCTGACCATCCAGACTGATTTCTCCTTGATATTCTAAAAACTTCAAAATACTGTGGAAAATCGTTGTCTTCCCAGCACCATTTTTCCCGACTAATCCCAAAATACGACCTGGTCGCGCTTGAAAGTCAATACCAAACAAAACTTGCTTGGGTCCAAAACTTTTCTCTAGACTTCTTACTTCTAGCATCTTTCACCTCCGAAATGTCTTGCACTCATTATACTCCTTTTTGATAGCATTTACAATGATTTCTGTCCATTTTTTTCATCCTCATTTTAGTAAAAAATCTTAGAGTACTTTGAGTTATGAGTATATTATACACTGGTAAACTCCAATTTATCTTCTCTGTTCCTCAACTGTCTATTTTTGATCCTGAATTGTTATTTGAAAAGCAAAAATCCACCCCGAAGGATGGATTGATAAGTTAACGCACTTCTGCATTGACTTTTTCTTCAAGCGATGCTTGGATTTTTTCCATGTAGCGTGCGACTTCTTCGTCCGTTAAGCTATCTTCTGGATTTTGGAAAGTCAAGCTATAAGCCATTGACTTCATACCAAATCCCAATTTTTCGCCTGAGAAGACGTCAAAGAGTTTGATATCTGTCAAACGTTTCACGCCGGTAGCTTGGATAGCGTCCACAACTTCTTGATGAGTCACTTCTGCCTTGAGGAGAAGGGCAACGTCACGGCTGACTGCTGGGAATTTTGTGATTTCCACAAATGGAGCAGCTGGTTGAAGGGCAGCCTCGATGGCTGAAAGGTTAAGCTCCGCTACATACGTTTCTGGAATATCGTAAGCCTTAGCAGTGACTGGATGCACTTGGCCAAGGAAACCAAGAACTTGGTCACCGAGTGAAATCACGGCTGTACGACCTGGGTGAAGGCTAGCGATTTCAGATGTTGCCGTATAGGTCACTTCTAGTCCCAAGCGAGTAAAGAGGGCTTCTAAGATTCCCTTAGCATAGAAGAAATCAACTGGAACTGCTGCTGTTTGGAAATCTTTTTCAGCAACCAAGCCTGTCAAGGCAAAGGCAAAGCTATTAATCTCATTTGGAAGTTCTTCTTTTGGATTACCAGTTTGTTCAAAGACTTTTCCAATCTCATAAAGGGCCAAGTTTTTATTCTTACGAGCTACGTTATAAGCCACCGTATCAAGGATACCAGAAATCATATTTTGACGGAGGACAGAACGGTCCACTGTCATTGGCCACATAAGTTCCGTAAGGTTACTTGGTTGAGCCGTAAACTCAACTGCTTTTTCAGGAGTTGTTAGAGCGTAGGTGATGATTTCTGTCAAACCTGCTCCTTCAGCGATCGTACGAACTTGGCGGCGAAGTTTTTGTGTCGCAGTCAATTCACCTGCTGTACCATCGTCTTTTGGAAGGCTGGTTGGCAAGCGGTCATAACCATAGATACGAGCGATTTCTTCAAAGAGGTCTGCTTCGATGGTGATATCCCAACGGCGACGTGGGACGCTGACTGTAAAGCTATCTGCATTTCCAGAAAGGCCAAAGCCAAGACGACGGAAGACGTCTTCTACATCCGCGTAAGAAAGTTCTGTACCAAGGACACGGTTAACATCAGCAAGAGTTGAAGAAACTTCCACATCAGAGGTATCAAGCTCACCCGCTGAAACGATACCTTTACGCACCGTCGCACCTGCAAGTTCTGCAATCATGCTAGCCGCCGCATCAAGGGCTTCGTTAACAGTTGCCACATTAATCCCTTTTTCAAAGCGAGAAGATGACTCAGAACGAAGGTTGAGACGTCCGCTAGTTTTGCGGATTGATTTTCCGTTGAAGACTGCAGCTTCAAGGACAACACGACTAGATTTTTCAGAGATTTCTGTTGCTTGACCACCCATAACACCTGCAAGAGCTACTGGCTTGTCTGCGACAGTGATGACTAGGTCATTCACGTCCAAATCACGTTCTTCACCATCTAAAGTCACTAATTTTTCACCAGCACGCGCTTCACGTACACGGATGTCACTCCCTTCAAAGGCATCCAAGTCAAAGGCGTGCATTGGTTGACCAAAGTAGAGAAGGATGTAGTTGGTCACGTCCACTACGTTATTGATTGGACGAATTCCTTCGTTCATGAGAAGGTTTTGCAACCACTGTGGACTTGGTGCAATGGTCACATTGTCCAAGATGCGGGCTGCATAGTAAGGTGCCTTGTCTGTCTCAATGCCCACAGAAAGAGCATCTGCTGCAGCTTGGTCAGTTTCTGAAAGAGTAAATTCTTTAAAGTTGACTGCCTTGTCATAGATGGCTGCCACTTCATGAGCCACTCCACGCATAGAAAGAGCGTCCGCACGGTTGGGGGTGATTGAAAGTTCGATGATTTCATCATCCAAGTCTAGATATGAGAAGACTTCCTCACCAGGAACGGCATTTTCTGGCAAGATTTGGATGCCATCTGCGAATTCCTTAGGTACAACTGAGTCAGAAATTCCCAGTTCACCAAGTGAACAGATCATCCCAAGTGACTCAAGACCGCGGATTTTCCCTTTTTTGATCTTGTAATTGTCAGCGATGCGAGCTCCTGGAAGAGCCACCATAACCTTGATACCAGCACGCACATTCGGTGCACCACAGACGATTTGACGGGCTTCTTCTTCGCCAACGTTAACCTGACAAACATGGAGGTGAGTTTCTGGCACATCTTCACAAGACAAGACCTCACCGACGACAATTTTTGAGAGACCAGCAGCAGGTGATTCCACACCTTCGACCTCGATCCCTGTGGTTGACATTTTTTCAGCCAACTCTTGTGATGGCACAGCAATGTCCACCAATTCTTTTAACCATTTATAAGATACAAGCATAATTTAGTTTTCCAGAATGACAGTTGTCACTCTAGTTATTTTCCTTTCCTATCATTTCAATAGAAGAATCATCTTCTTACCTTAATTTCTTTTTCAGTAACCAATCTGTATCTACTTTTTGACCAACCATAAAATGATGTTGGCTAAATTTTTCAAAACCATATCGATTATAAAATGCTTGAGCTTTTGTATTATGCTCCCAAACACCTAACCAAGCCCAAGAAAAACTATTTTTTGTAGCAAGTTCAAGAGCGAATCCAAACAATTGCTTACCTAGTCCAAATCCTTGGAATTTTTGTAGCACATAGAGGCGTTGAATTTCAAAAGCATCCTCTAATTCTCTCTCAATCTGAGCACTTCCCCAGTTGACTTTGAGAAAACCAGCTATCTCCTCTTCGTGCATAATAAAATAGGTTTCGGAGTCAGGATTTTCCAACTCAGTTGATAAAGTTTTCAGACTATAAGCCTCTTCAAAGTATTCCTGTAACTGCTCTTCCGTATTATCATGAGCAAATGTTTCACGAAAGGTTTGTTTGGCAATTTTAGCCAACACCTCAACATCTGCCTTTTCTACTTTTCTAATCATTATTTAAACTGTTCTGAGAAGCGGACATCTCCTTGGTAGAATCCACGGATATCGTTGATTCCGTAACGGAGCATAGCTACACGCTCTTGTCCAAGACCAAAGGCAAATCCAGAGTAAACAGTCGCATCGATACCACTCATTTCAAGGACACGTGGGTGAACCATACCGGCACCCATAATTTCGATCCAACCTGTTTTCTTACATACATTACAGCCTTCTCCACCACACTTGAAGCAAGAAACATCCACCTCAACAGATGGCTCTGTGAATGGGAAGTAAGATGGGCGCAGACGAATCTGACGCTCTTCACCAAACATTTTTTGCACAATCAACTGAAGGGTTCCTTGAAGGTCTGCCATAGAGATATTTTTCCCAACAACCAAGCCTTCGATTTGGTGGAACTGGTGACTGTGGGTCGCATCGTCTGTGTCACGACGGAACACACGCCCTGGTGAGATCATTTTCAAAGGACCTTTAGAGAAATCATGGGCATCCATAGCACGCGCCTGCACTGGAGACGTGTGGGTACGGAGCAAGATTTCTTCTGTGATATAGAAAGTGTCCTGCATATCACGAGCTGGGTGGTCTTTTGGAAGGTTCATACGTTCAAAGTTATAGTAGTCTTGCTCCACTTCAAAACCATCCACGACTTGGTAACCCATACCGATAAAGATATCTTCGATTTCTTCACTGGTTTGTGTCAAAACGTGACGGTGACCAGTCGCAACTGGACGACCTGGAAGTGTCACATCGATACTCTCACTTGCTAATTGAGCTGCAACTTTCTTTTCTTCCAAGAGCTTAGCAGTTTCTTCAAAAGCTGCTGTCAAGACATCACGAGCTTCATTTACGTGTTTCCCAATGATTGGACGCATCTCAGCAGAGACATCTTTCATCCCTTTGAGAATTTCAGTAAGCGAACCCTTTTTACCAAGGACTGAGACACGCAAATCTTGCATCTCTTTTTCATTTTCAGCAGTAATCTGCTTCAAGCTAGCCAGCGTTTCTTCGCGAAGCGCTTTTAATTGTTCTTCAATAGTTGACATAATTCCTCCATCAGTCTCTCGCAGATAAAAAGAAAACCACATGCCAAAAACTCCACTCGGAGCGTTGACACGCGGTACCATCCGTTTTCATCTGACAAGTCAGACCTTCATTTCTAAATCCATGCGCAAGTGAATTCACCCAGCTTTCATATAGAGAGCTTGCAGTCACGGCTCTCCTCCCTGATATACTTCCCTTGAGTTACTAGTCTTGCAGATTTCTATTCAATTACTATATAGTTTATCAGATTTTGAGTTAAAAAACAAGTTAGATTAGACTAATTTCAATACAAAACTCGTTCCTTTTTCTGTTGCTCCATTTTCCACAAATCCAAGCGACTTGAAACACCTCCTAGAAGCATGATTGTAGGTGTAGATTTCCTTGACTCTCAATTCTTTCCATCCTTTTACTCGAGCCAATTCAATCAAAGCACTTAGAATCTTTTTCCCAAGTCCTCGATGTTGGTAAGCGGAATTCCCAATCACAATGGGGAGATTATCCTGAGATAGTGTAACATCCCCAATTGGAAACCATTCTCCCTTCTCCTTGACTTCAATCCAAAAAAGCTCACCATGCTGATCCAAATGGGAATACATAGCTTCCAAAGTTTCTTGACTATAAGGTCTCTTCACACCATCTACGAGGTGAACCAAGTTCACATCCTGATACCAAGCAAAAGCTTCTTCACAATGATTGACCTTATAATAAGGAACAAGACGCAGTGCATTATCTATTTGTAAAATCCGTTTCATCTGCTTTCCTTTTCAACAAAAGAGTTGCTGCTTGATTAAAACCATCACACCAGTTATACCATTTTGCTTCATACTCATCTTGAGCTAAGATATGATTTTTTAAATCCAGAACAGAGTAAATTTTTCTTTCTTCGCAGGCTTGCGCATAGAGATGATATAGTTCATCACCACCATCTCTATCAAACTCAGCAGAAATCGTATCCCGACCTGCCAATAAAGCCTGATAAGCCCTGTGATGCCCATCTGTAATCAACAAGCAATCTCCAAAGGCAAGAATACTGATTGGATCGACTTGGATTCTTTCTGCCGACTGGTAAAGCATCTGAATATCTTGCAACTTCTTTTCTGATAAGTATAGTTGAGTCGGATGAAGATCTGCTATATTGACTTTCATTTCTTTCTCCTCAAAGGAATTTGATAGTCACTTCTGCTTGCCTTTAAATCGCCATTGGAAGCGGAGCTTGTCATAGAAGGGAAATTCGATAAACAATACTCCCAAGCCCACACAGAGACTGGCAAGAACGTCTGATGGATAGTGAACTCCCAGATAGACCCTTGATACCAACACACTGACTAGGTAGATAACAAGGACGATTTGCACGATTTTTCTCCAGACTGGATCTTTCATCCGTTGACTGAGAATGACAATCAGAGAACCGACCATCAAGGTTACAGCCAGAGAATGGCCACTTGGAAAGGAAAATCCCTTCTCCTCAACCAAGTGTAAAATAGCTGGTCGTGGGCGCTGGTAAATATTTTTAAAGGTCACGATTAAAAGACCTGCCAAAGCCAGATTTCCCAGCATGAAGAAACTTTCTATCTTCCACCGCTTACGATAAAAGACAAAAGCTGTAATGACAACCCAAGTGATAATCACTGGGATATCAATCAAGCGTGTGATGGCCCTGAAAAGAATAGTCAAGTAATCTGGCAAGTCTCCTCGAACGGCAGTCTGTATCGGTTGGTCAAAACCGACCAGCGTTTCAGGGTAAAATTTGACCATGTAGCCAAGAATAACGAAAAGTAAAAGGGCAAAACTGCCCTTCATTAAAAATGTTTGTTTATCTCTCATAATGTTTTAAGGTTGGTTTCAAGAGAACATACAACAACCAGAATGAAACGGAAAAGATTACACCCTCAATCAAGTTAAAAGGTAATACCATGGTCATTAGGTAGTTGGAAAGTCCCAAAATTTTTCCAATATCAAAGTTAGCAAACTTAGCGTACAAAGGAACAGCATAAACATAGTTGAGAACCAACATAGCCACGGTTAAACCAATAGTCCCAGCTAGAGAGCCTAGTAGGAAACGAAGAGTTGTCCGTTCCTTTTTCCAAATCAAAGCAAATACGATGACAAAAACTCCCAAAGCTACGATATTCATCGGCAAACCAATGTAAGTATTCACTCCTTGACTATTAAGAAGCAATTTCAAGAGTGAGCGAAGCAAGAGAATTCCTAGAGCAGCAGGCAAATCCATGACCACCAGACCCACAAGGACTGGCAAGATACTAAATTCGATCTTGAGGAAGGACGCCGCTGGTAAAAGCGGAAAGTCAA
Source organism: Streptococcus mitis (assembly GCF_965111735.1). Lineage (GTDB taxonomy): Bacteria > Bacillota > Bacilli > Lactobacillales > Streptococcaceae > Streptococcus > Streptococcus mitis_DR. The sequence continues at coordinate 278,190 of NZ_OZ217346.1, read as the reverse complement.
AGTACATCAGCACAAATGAGATGGCTGATAGAATCGCAATGGTCGAAAGTCGACGTGTGTTTGTCATAACAGGTTCCTCCAATTTTCTATAAAATCAGAAGAAGTTAGAAAGGATTCCTCTATCTATTCTCACTTTTTATATCCCAAAAGTTCCCTCTCACTCTATCAAAGAAAATAAAAGCAAGCGGTTACAATCTAGCTATAAATCTATCAGAACAGACAAAGCTATTCTTTCGTCTTCTCCCATCCAGACTATACTGTCGGTTGTGGAATCTCACCACATCAGCTTGCGCTCGCGGACTTCTTTAAAGAGAAGGAAATAGAGATTTTTCTTTTAGACTAGGCGACAAGCTGTAGGCATAACTTCTGGTTAGGCAAAGCTTGTCAACAAAGTATAAAAGGAAAAGATCATTTCCTAGTTAAAGTCACCGCCGGTCGGGAATCACACCCTGCCCTGAAGACTCTTTTATCATAACAAAAAACGCTTGCAAGCGCAAGCATTTTGTTCATTTTCATTTTCATTTTTTATTTCAATTTATCCACTTCATAGGTATGAACAAGCTCAAGACCTGCAAAGTTCTGCTGGCGAAGAGCCTCATAGACAATCATGCAGACGGTATTAGACACATTGAGACTGCGGACATGTTCATCATTCATAGGAATACGGAGAGCTTTCTCAGGATGTTCTCGCATAAAGTCCTCAGGCAAGCCCTTGTCTTCACGTCCAAATAGAAAATAATGGTCTTCGTTAGTCGATAAATCCACCTCAGAATAGACTTTCTCAGCAAATTTAGAAATCAGATAGAGTTTACCCTTCATCTGAGACATGAAATCCTCCAAACTCTCGTAAAAATAAATCTCTAGCTTATCCCAATAATCCAATCCAGCTCGCTTCATCTTGCGGTCATCGATAGGAAAGCCCATGGGCTTGATGATGTGGAGGAAAGAATTAGTCGCAGCGCAAGTACGCGCGATATTGCCTGTATTTTGTGGAATTTGTGGTTCAAATAATACAATGTGATTTGTCATGACTTGCTTCCTTTTACCATTGCAAAAAAATAGCCACACTGCCCGGAGTCAAGCTCAGCAAACAGCGTGGTTAAGGCATCGTTAACTTACCTCACAACAGGTTTGAAGTAAATCAGCGAAACTACTTTCTTAGTATAACACTTTCAGAATCATTGTCAATAGAAACGACTTGATTTTTTCAATTTTTTCAAGCTATTTCCAAGGGTTGTAAAATCGTCCGTGATTTTGCAAGATAAGTAGTAAACTAGCTACTAAAAACAAGGCTGCCAAGAGCAAGGTAAGATAGTCTCCTTTTTTCAAGACCTGGTAACTATACCAAGTCCGTTCTTTCTCTTTTCCAAAGCGGCGAAGCTCCATGGCGGTCGCGATGGTATCAATGCGTTCTAGCGAGCTAAAAATCAAGGGCGTAATAATGCGTAGATTGCCTTTGATTCGTTGCATGAGAGAAGCTTTCTTGGATAATTCCATCCCACGCGCTTCCTGAGACATCTTGATAGTAAAGAATTCTTCCTGCAAATCTGGAATATAGCGCAAGGTCAGACTGACTGAATAGGCAATCTTGTAAGGCACACCGATTTGATTTAAACTGGAAGCAAACTGACTAGGGTGGGTTGTCATCAAAAAGATAATAGCCAGAGGAATGGTGCAGAGGTACTTAATGGCTAGATTTAGCAGATAAAAGAGCTCTTGACTGGTCAGAGTGTAGGCACCGATTCCCTGCCAAATCACGCTTCTCTCTCCGTAAAGCCCAACCCCATACTCGGGAGAAAAGAGATAGACCATCAAGACGTTTAAAACGGCAAATACCGTCGCAAAAACGGCCACAAAGGAAACATCTTTAAAGCGGATCTCTGAAAAATAGAGGAGAAAGACCGAAAAGATGGCAATCAGAACAAGCAGCCTGGTATCATAGCTAATCATGGCCGCCAATGACACGAGGATGAAAAAGAGAAGTTTCCCAGCTCCTGACAAGCGATGAATCACAGTATTTCGATGCTGGTAACCGATTAATTTAGCTTGCATCCTTCTCTCCTTTCTTTGTAAAATGCCGTTAAAGCAAGTGGATCCACATCGAGTTTCTTAGCCAAGTTGAAGATTGAAGTTTCTTTTAGGTTGGCTTTTACTAGCAGCTCAGGATTGCTCAACAGACTAGCTGGATCAGTATCGGCAATCAATTCCCCATCTACCATGACAAGGGCCCTGTCTGAATAATCCAGCATCAATTGCATATCATGCGTAATCATGACAATGGTATGCCCTTGTTGATGCAGTTCTTCGAGAAATTCCATAATCTCAGTATAGTTCTTCTGGTCTTGACCTGCAGTCGGTTCATCTAGGAGGATAATTTCAGCTCCTAAAACCAAGATTGATGCAATAGTCACACGCTTTTTCTGCCCAAATGAAAGGGCAGAAATGGGCCAATTACGGAATTCATAGAGACCACAGATTTTCAAAGTTTCATAGACTCTTGTTTCAATTTCCTGCTCGTTCACACCTCGCAAGCGAAGTCCCAGAGCCACCTCATCAAAAATCATGTTGGTTGAAATCATTTGATTGGGATTTTGCAGCACATAGCCTACTCGTTCCGCCCGCTCTGTAACAGAATCTCCTTTTATATCCTGCCCTTCCCAAAGATAGCGGCCTTCCGTTTGAATAAAGCTACTTAAGGCCTTGGCTAGGGTTGATTTCCCTGCTCCATTTTTCCCGACAATAGCAATCTTTTCACCCTTTTTAATATCCAAATGTAGGGACTTTAAAATCGGTCTATCATCATAAGAAAAAGACACATCCTCTAGTCTAAAGAGTGACTGCAATTCTGGCGTCTCTTTTGCCAATTCAGTCTGCAACTGAACCTGACCTTTTGAGATGGACAAGTTATCCAAATTTGCTAATTGTTCCTCCTTCTTTAAATCCACACCCAATTGACGGAGAGTGGTTAGATAAAGGGGTTCTCGAATTCCATTTTGGGTCAACAGGTCAGTCGCCAATAACTGATCAGGACTCCCATTAAAGAGGATACGGCCATCGTTTATCAAGACAATCCGATCCACAGGCCGATGCAGAACATCCTCCAAACGGTGCTCGATAATCAGAGTCGTCGTTCCCTCCTCCTTGTGAATCTGATCAATCAATTCGATAATATCCTGACCTGACTTGGGATCCAGATTTGCGAGTGGCTCATCAAACAAGAGAATCGGACTCTCATCAATCAAGACACCAGCTAGACTAACCCGCTGCTTTTGTCCACCTGATAAATCCTGAGGACGCTGAGCTAGTAAATCAAGAAGATCCAGCTTTTCAGCCCATTTATGAACACGACCTTTCATCTCATCTAAGGCTGTCACATCATTTTCTAGAGCAAAAGCCAAGTCCTCTGCCACGGACAATCCAATAAACTGCCCATCTGTATCCTGCAAAACTGTACTGACCAGATGAGATTTATCGTAGATGCTCATATCAAAGGCTGCTTGGCCCTTGATCAAAAATTCTCCAGACGGCTGCCCCTTGTAAATATTGGGAATAATCCCATTCAAACATTGACCCAAGGTAGACTTACCTGACCCAGATGGCCCAACAATTAAGACTTTCTCTCCCTTATAAATAGTCAAGTCTATCCCTTGCAAGGTCGGTTCTTGTTGCGTTTCATACTGGAAAGAGAAATCCTTCCACTCAATTATAGCTTCTTTCATCTTACTCTCTTCATTCGCTTCTTAGACTTCTATTTTATCATAAATCAAGCCCTTCTTGCAGTCTCTTCTCTTAAAATTTTAGCGCCAAAAAGATTCCTATCCTAGCTTGCTTACCCTACTAGACTATAAACAGCAAAAAGACTGGTTCCCCAGCCTTTTCCCTTATATTAATCCTTTTTCAAACTTCCTGAACGAGTCTGTGTACGTGAATAAGCTAGCAAGAGAAGGGTTCCTGCGATAGCTATAGTTACCGCGTTAGCAATACCTGCAACAATACCTTGAGCAAATACTTTTTCTGCCGCTTCTTGATATATCACAACATCTCCAAGTGGTGCCAAGACACCCCAAACAAGAGCATTTGCGACAATCTGAATGAGGTTAAAGAAGACAATATCCTTCAACTCAAAAACACCCTGTGTTACTCGAATGTATTTTCTAAAGAGACCTACAGCTAGACCAAAGAGACCACTAGCAATAATCCAAGTCCACCAAAGACCGTAGCCAGCAAGAGAGTCCTTCACTGCATGCCCAATTAAACCAACAAGTAGTCCCACTAGAGGACCAAAAATGATAGACAAGAGGCTCTGTACCGCATACTGAAGCTGGATACTTGTATTTGGAACAGGGGTCGGAATGCTGATCATCCCGATAACAACAAAGAGCGCAGCTCCAACACCGATAGCAACAACTTGTTTAATTGATTGATTTTTCATCTATATTCTCCTATTTTATGATTCTATTTTCTTTATTTCAATGGTCCAAGATGAACCGACACCCACATTATAGGCCTTGGCAAAAGAACCTTGGTTGATAGCCAAACCTAAACGATAGAGAGAGTTGATGTAAAGGATTGGTTGCCCAATTCTCACATCGGCAAATGATTTGCCATAGACAACCTGATTTTGATAGACCAGCATATCAGCGTGATAGATAGTCACTTCAAAACGGTCACCAAATTCTGGTTCTAGCTTGTAAAATTCTTCCCGTGTGATAGAGGTCCAAAGCGAACCGAAACGCACATCCAGAATATCAATGGCTCCCTTCACCAAATGGTCTTCAATGATAGTCTCTACGACTGGAAGCTCCACAATCTGATCTACACTAAGTTCTGGTCCCACTTCCTCAAAAGTAATGTGACCACTGGCCAGTTTAGCACCAGTATAGGCATAAACATCACGGCCGTGGAAAGTATAAGAATGCTCTGTATTTTGACGTCTATTGGCTACTTCAGAAATTTCACGAATAGCTACAATGCCAACGTGTTTCTTGATAAAGGAAAGGGTCCCATTGTCTGGTGTGACAATGTATTGATTTTTTGTAGTCTTAGCAACCACACTCTTACGTTTCGAGCCGACACCTGGATCGACCACCGATACAAAAGTCGTTCCCTCAGGCCAGTAATCCACCGTCTGAAAGAGACGATAGCTCCCCTCAAAAATATTATAAGGCGTGATATCGTGCGTCAAGTGATGAATTTTTAAGGTTGGAGATTCTTCTAAAGCCACTCCAATCATAGCCGATACCGCACCATCAACCAGACCAAAGTCTGATTGTAATACCAGTAAATTATTATTCATTTTATCTCCTTGTATACCCTTTATCATACCATATTTCAGAGAAAGGGGCTAATAGCTATTTTAATTGCTTAGGGTATAGTTTTACCTTATAGCAAATTTCCTACTAAAAGCTCTTGTTATTAGCTAGTAGGTGCATTTTTTCTTGAAAAAGGGTATGATAGTTACATCATGAAAAAGTAGGTTTTAATATGAAAATTATCCTTGTCGGAGGGGGAAAAGTTGGTTTTGCCCTCTGTCGCTCCTTGGTTGCAGAAAAGCATGATGTTTTGCTAATTGAACAAGACGAAGCCGTCCTCAATCATATTGTCAATCGCTTTGATATCATGGGTATCCTTGGCAACGGAGCTGATTTCACCATTCTTGAGCAAGCAAGTGTCCAGGATTGTGATATCTTTATCGCCCTGACCGAGTACGATGAAGTGAATATGATTGCAGCCGTTCTCGCTAAGAAAATGGGAGCTAAAGAAACCATTGTTCGGGTGCGGAACCCTGAATACTCTAACTCTTATTTCAAAGAAAAGAATATTCTCGGTTTTTCCCTTATCGTTAACCCTGAACTCTTGGCTGCCCGCGCTATTGCTAATATCATCGACTTTCCCAACGCCCTATCTGTCGAACGTTTCTTTGGTGGAAGAGTCAGCCTCATGGAATTTGTCGTCAAGTCCACTAGTGGTCTTTGCCAAATGCCCATTTCTGATTTTCGTAAAAAATTCGGTAATGTCATTGTCTGTGCTATAGAAAGAGATCATCAAATTATCATCCCAAGTGGTGACATGACCATACAGGATAAAGATAGGATCTTTGTCACTGGTAACCGTGTTGATATGATGCTCTTCCATAATTATTTCAAATCTCGTGCCGTGAAGAGCCTTCTCATCGTCGGGGCTGGGAGAATTGCCTATTATCTACTTGGTATTCTCAAAGACAGTCGTATCGATACAAAAGTCATTGAAATCAATCCTGAAATCGCCAGCTTCTTTAGCGAGAAATTCCCAAATCTCTACATCGTTCAAGGAGATGGGACCGCAAAAGATATCCTACTGGAAGAAAGTGCTCAAAATTATGATGCCGTTGCGACTCTAACAGGAGTCGATGAGGAAAATCTGATTACTTCTATGTTCCTTGACAGCGTAGGTGTGCAGAAAAACATCACCAAGGTCAATCGTACCAGTCTCCTCGAGATTATCAATGCGCCTGATTTTTCAAGTATCATCACACCTAAAAGCATTGCTGTAGACACGATTATGCACTTTATTCGTGGTCGAGTGAATGCCCAGTATTCAGATCTTCAGGCCATGCACCATCTAGCAAATGGTCAAATCGAAACCCTGCAATTCCATATCAAGGAAGCCAATAAAATGACTGCCAAACCTCTTTCTCAACTGAAATTGAAAAAAGGGGTTCTTATTGCAGCCATCATTCGAAAAGGCAAGACTATTTTCCCTACTGGAGAGGAGAGGCTGGAAGTCGGAGACAAGCTCCTAGTAACAACCTTGTTGCCAAACATCACCAAGATTTATGACTTGATCGCGAGGTAAGAAATGAATAAAAGTATGATTCGTTACCTCCTTTCAAAGTTACTTTTGATTGAAGCTGTTCTCCTCTTGGTTCCTGTAGCTGTAGCTGTCTATTACCACGAATCGAGCCAAGTCTTTACAGCCCTCTTTACAACGATTGGACTTCTCCTATTACTAGGTGGTTCAGGAATTTTACAAAAGCCAAAAAATCAACGGATTTATGCCAAGGAGGGAGTCTTGATTGTTTCCCTCTGTTGGATCCTTTGGTCTTTCTTTGGTGGTCTCCCCTTCGTCTTTGCTGACCAAATTCCCAGCGTTATCGATGCCTTTTTTGAGATTAGTTCCGGCTTTACAACTACTGGTGCAACTATTCTGAACGACGTTTCTGTCCTCAGCCGTTCCCTCCTCTTCTGGCGAAGTTTTACCCACTTGATTGGAGGGATGGGGGTTCTTGTTTTTGCACTTGCTATTATGGACAATGCCAAGAATAGCCACCTAGAGGTAATGAAGGCTGAGGTTCCTGGCCCTGTCTTTGGTAAGGTTGTATCCAAGCTAAAAAACACCGCTCAGATTCTCTATCTCCTTTATCTAGCTCTCTTCTCCCTCTTTGTCATCATCTATTATCTAGCTGGTATGCCACTATTTGATAGTTTTGTGATTGCTATGGGGACAGCGGGAACTGGGGGCTTCACCGTCTATAACGATGGAATTGCTCACTATGGTAGCTCACTGATTACCTATCTGGTTAGTATCGGAGTTTTGGTTTTTGGGGTAAATTTCAATCTCTACTACTACCTCATGCTCCGCCGCGTCAAGGCCTTCTTTGGTGACGAAGAACTTCGTGCTTACTTGGTCATCGTGCTGGTTTCTACAGGCTTGATTAGCCTTAATACCCTCTATCTCTACCCGGGATTTTCCAAGAGTTTTGAAATGGCCTTCTTCCAGGTTTCCAATATCATTACGACGACTGGTTTTGGATATGGAGACATTACCAACTGGCCCCTCTTCTCCCAGTTTATTCTTCTCTTCCTCATGGGAATCGGTGGTTCTGCTGGTTCAACCGCAGGTGGACTCAAGGTTATTCGAGGCCTCATTCTTTCAAAAATTGCTAAAAATCAGATTTTGTCAATCCTATCGCCCCACCGTGTTTTGACCCTCCATGTTAATAAAACGGTGATTGACAAAGATACCCAGCATAAGATTCTCAAGTACTTTGTCATCTATTCTATGATTTTGCTAGCACTTATCTTTATTGTCAGCCTAGACAGCAATGATTTTCTGGTTGTGACCAGCGCTGTCTTTAGCTGTTTCAATAACATCGGACCTATTCTAGGAACCACTTCTAGTTTCTCAATCTTTAGCCCTATCTCAAAAATTCTCCTCTCCTTTGCAATGATTGCAGGACGATTGGAGATTTACCCAATCCTCCTTCTCTTTATGAAGAGAACTTGGTCTAAGAGATAAAATACAACCACACCTTGTTTCCTTACAAAGTGTGGTGTTTTTATTTATCCCAAAACCAATTCATCACTAACTAGACTTTGGCCACTATTTTTCTGAAAGAGATGCATGAGATCTTCAACCGTCAGATGCTTTTTCTCCTCTCCCTTGACATCCACCACTATCTTCCCTTGATAGAGCATAATGAGACGATTGCCGTACTCAATCGCATGGTTCATATCGTGGGTAATCATCAAAGTCGTCAACTGATGGTGTTCCACAATCTTTTGCGTCAAATCCATCACCATTTGACTAGTTTTCGGGTCAAGTGCCGCAGTATGTTCATCCAAAAGCAAGAGTTTAGGTTTCACCAGAGCTGCCATGACTAGGGTCAAGGCCTGTCTTTGTCCTCCTGAGAGGTATTGAGTATCCACTTTCAAGCGGTTTTCAAGACCAATATTCAACTCCTTCAAGGCCTCTTGGAACTGGATTCTGTCCTTCTCCTTCACGCCCCAGCCAAGTCCTCTCTTTTGCCCACGTCTTAAGGCAATGGCCATATTCTCCTCAATTGTCAAACGAGAAGCTGTCCCCATCTTAGGATCTTGAAAAACACGGGCAATATCCTTGGCTCTCTTTCGTACACTCAGATTTTTAATGGATTTCCCTTCCAATAAAAGGTCCCCTTCGTCCACAGATAGATTGCCAGCCAAGATATTCATCAAAGTGGATTTCCCTGCGCCATTTCCACCAATCACAGAGATAAAATCTCCCTCTTCAACCTCTAAATCTAATCCTTTGAGGACATGGTTTTCATTGACCGTCCCTGCTTCAAATGTTTTGTGAATATTTTCAAGTGTTAACAAACTTGCCATAACTGTCTCCTCCTATTCATTTCTCAATTTCAGACCACGAATCTTTAATCTCTTTTGCAACTCTGGTGCAAATAGAACCAAGGCTAACAAGATTGCATTAAAGAGACGGACCAAGTTTTGATCTAGATTTGGAATTTCATAGATATTTAAAATAATCAAACGGTATACAATAGCACCGATTCCGATGGATAACAAGCGACCTCCAATGGTCAAGTCGTGTATCAAGACTTCCGCAATAATGACTGCACTCAAACCAACAACGATGGTTCCTGTCCCAGAAGTCACATCTGAAAATCCATCATTTTGGGCAAACAAGGAACCACATAGGGCAATCAAGCAGTTTGAAATCATGTAACCAACAATCTTCATGGTGTCTACATTGACCCCATTGGCCTCACTCATCGGAATATTGTCCCCAGTCGAACGCAAGACCAAGCCAATCTCTGTCTTCATCAAAAGAGTCAAGACCAAACAAACAAGTAAGAGACAGGCCAAACTGAATGAGAAAACAGCTTCTTCATTTGTCAGTCCCAAGCTAGCCAACTGTTTAAAGACGGTTGCAGAATCTCCCAAGGAAAGATTGGGCACACTTCCCATGATTTTAATATTGATTGAATAAAGCCCTGTCAAGGTCACAATACCTGTCAAGAGAGCTGGAATTTTCATCTTGGTGTGGAGCATTCCTGATACTAGACCTGCTACCATACCTGCCAGCAAAGCAAGTAAAGTCGCAATCCAAGGATTTGTCCCTGCCTGTATCTGTGATACAACGACTGCTGCCCCCAGAGGAAAGGCCCCTTCAGCAGTCATATCCGCAATATCCAAAATACGGAAAGTCAAGTAGACCCCAATCGCCATAATCGACCACAACAAACCTTCTGATAAACTAGATAATACAAAACTCATCTCAAATCTCCTTATTCCTTGCCTTCTAACTTACTAATATCAATTCCCAATGCATCTGCCATTTCTTGATTGGTATGCAATTCCAGTTTTTCAGGCAACTCAACTGCTATATTTTCTGGCCTTTCACCTTTTAAAACACGAATCAACATGCGAGCTGTCTGTCTTCCCAATTCTTCATAATTGGTTCCGTAGTTATACAAGCCACCAACCGCAATCATTTCTGTTGAACCACCGAATACTGGAACCTTGTGTTTAATAGAAACCTGCTTGACTGTTTCCATGGTTGATGAAATGATATTATCCGTTGGTACAAAAACCATATCCACCTCTGCCATCAAGCTTTCTGCTGCAGCCTTGACGTTGTTACTGTCCAAGATTGTTTTTTCAACAACGGTAAAGCCTTTTTCTTCCAGAAGGCGCTTAGCTTCATCCTTTTGGACAACTGAGTTTGGCTCGCTCTGAGTATAGAGGATTCCAATCGTTTTAGCCTTTGGTAACACTTTCTTTATCAAATTGATTTGAGTTGAAATGGCATCTGATGACTGGTCACTTGTTCCAGTTACATTGCCCCCAGGATGTTCTCTTGACTCAACCAACTTGGCACTGACAGGATCTGTTACAGCTGAAAAGATAACCGGTGTTGTTTGAGTCGTATTGGCCAAGCTCTGAGCAGAAGGCGTTGCGATAGCTAGAACGACATCACTAGATTCTGCTAGTTGCTGGGAAATCGTTTTAAGATTTCGTTGTTCTCCCTGTGCATTTTGCAAATCAATCTCGATATTTTTCCCTTCAACATAGCCTTGTTTGGCCAGCTCATCCACAAAACCTTCTCTAGTAGCGTCCAAAGATTGATGAGTAATAAACTGCGAAATACCGATACGAAAAACATCTTTTTTCTTATCTGCCTTCAACTGATGCAAACTGATCAGAGAGGTCAAGAGAATCCCCACTACCAAGAGGGGGGCTAGTAATTTTCGAACAACTTTCATAATGAAACTCCTTCTCAGAAAAGATAAAACAAAAAACCGCCTAGATACTATCTAAACGGATGCTTGAAATAATCTAACAAGTTACAACTTAGCTAGTCCATTTAGATATTCATCTATATGGACCACAATTAAAAATCTTAGCCACATAGATACAAACAAATTGCTTGAACTGTTTGCATCCATGGTGACATGTCTACAAACACTATCTAAAGTAGCTAAAGTAAAAGTTTTGATTCATCGTTACAGCTTGTCTCTTATTCATTTCTTTTTCTGCTTTCTTTTTTGATGTTTCCTATCTTACCACCTTTTTCATCACCTGTCAAGAATATTTCAGAATTTTTTAAAATTTTTCGAAAATTCTTTCATAATTCTTTCAAATCAGTCCAACAAAAAAAGGTTTATAATTTCCACATCAATTTTTATGGAAATTATAAAACCATTATTAGTTTAACCCTTGTTGATAACGTGCCAATTCGGCTTGGTTAGCCCAAACATAATGACCTGGACGGATTTCAACCATGGATGGTTTATCAATCTCATAGTCGTGTTGACTTGGGTCGTAAACCTTCAATACCTTCTTACGTTCCAAGATTGGATCTGGGATTGGTACCGCTGAAAGCAAGGCTTGAGTATATGGATGAATTGGATTGTTAAACAATTCTTCTGTTTCTGCAACCTCTACAATAACACCCTTGTAAATAACTGCGATACGATCTGAAATAAAACGAACGACAGACAAGTCATGGGCGATGAAGAGATAGGTCAAACCGAGTTCTTTTTGGAATTTTTTGAGCAAGTTCAAGACTTGGGCACGCACAGAAACGTCCAAGGCTGAAATGGGCTCATCCGCAATAACAAAGTCTGGTTGCATGACCAAGGCACGGGCAATACCGATACGTTGACGTTGACCACCTGAGAATTCATGAGGGTAACGAGTCAAGTGCTCAGCAAGAAGACCTACTTCACGGATAATATTTTGAACTTTCTCTTTACGTTCTTCTTCATCCTTGAACAGATGATGATTGTAAAGACCTTCAGAAATAATATAATCAACAGTCGCACGTTCATTCAAACTTGCCGCAGGGTCTTGGAAAATCATCTGGATACGACGAATCAATTCTGCAGCTTGTTCACGCGATTTCTTACCATTAATCTTTTGACCTTCAAAAATGATATCTCCATTACTTGTATCATTGAGACCGATGATAGCACGACCAATAGTTGTTTTCCCACTACCTGACTCACCTACAAGCGAGAAAGTTTCTCCCTTGTTGATAAAGAAGTTAGCATTTTTAACTGCGACAAACTTCTTACTTCCTTCACCGAAGGAAATTTCTAAATCTTTGATTTCTACTAATTTTTCAGACATTTCCTTCCTCCTAGTCTGCCAGATGGGCAAATCCCATTTTATCACGGATCTTATCGTGAAGATTTGCAATCACAGCTGGTTTTTCTACTTTTGGAGCATCCTCATGAAGAAGCCAAGTTTTAGCCCAATGCGTCTCTGATACTGAGAATTGAGGAGCTTTTTGTTCGAAGTCAATCTGCATTGCATAGTCTGAACGCAAGGCAAAGGCATCCCCTTTCAAGTCAGTATAAAGTGACGGAGGTGTTCCTGGGATTGAGTAAAGATCCCCTTTATCATCAGCAAGCTGAGGCAAGCTAGACAAGAGACTCCATGTATATGGATGGCGAGGGTCATAGAAGACTTCCTCAACAGTTCCATACTCAACGATTTCTCCTGCATACATAACTGCTACCTTATCTGCAATACTTGCTACCACACCAAGGTCGTGGGTGATAAAGATTGTTGTGAAATGGTACTCGTTTTGTAAAGATTTTAGCAAATCAATAATCTGTGCTTGGATGGTTACATCCAAGGCAGTTGTTGGCTCATCACAGATCAAGACATCAGGTCGGCAGGCAAGGGCAATAGCAATAACGATACGTTGACGCATCCCTCCAGAATATTGGAATGGGTATTCATCAAAACGTCTATCTGCATCTGGAATCCCAACCTTATTCATGTAGTCAATCGCCAATTCTTTCGCTTCTTTAGCTGTTTTGCCTTGGTGTTTTACAATAACTTCTGTAATCTGACTACCAATTGTTTTAATTGGGTCCAAACTAGTCATTGGGTCCTGGAAGATAGTCGCAATCTTAGCACCACGAATTTGTTCCCAATCCTTGTGAGAAGACAAGGCTGTCAAGTCTTGACCACGGTAGTCAATACTTCCTTGGGCAATGCGACCATTTTCTTCAAGCATACCTGTGAAGGTCTTTGTCAAAACAGATTTTCCTGATCCTGACTCACCTACCAGGGCTAATACTTCTCCTTCAACTAGTTCAAGGGAAACGCCGCGAATGGCTGTCAATACTTTGTCACGAACGTCAAATTCCACGACAATATCGCGAGCAGTCAAAATTACATTTTTTTCTTTTGTCATTTCTACTCCTATCTATGTGTACGTGGATCACTAGCATCCGCTAAGTTTTGACCAACTACGAAAAGGGACAAGGATACCAAGACAAGAGTTGTCAATGGAATCCAGAACAAGTAAGCATTAGTTGTTACGTTTTGTGAATAATCTGAAATCAAACGACCCAAACTTGGCACTGTAATTGGTAATCCAAGACCGAAGAATGACAAGAAGGCTTCGTATGAGATAAAGCTTGGAAGCATTTGAGTCATGGTTGTCACAATAACAGATACCAATTGAGGCATGATATTTTTGGCAACAATCTTCAAGGTTGGTGTTCCCAGAGTACGTGACGCCAAGTTGTATTCCAAGTCACGGTAACGCAAGATTTGCACACGAATCATGAAGGCAATTCCAATCCATGTTGTTACACTCATGGCGAAAATCAGATTCCAGAATCCAGCTCCGATTGAGTAAGTCAAGACAATGACAATCAAAAGAGATGGGATGTTTGAGATGACGTTGTAAACTTCCATCATCACGCGGTCAACTGATTTTGAAATTCCCCAAATACCACCGACAAAAACACCGATAACCAAGTTAATCACTGTCGCAATCACAGAAATGAGGATAGAGTTACGAGCTCCGAACCAGACACCGTCAAAGAGCGATTTACCGTTACTGTCAGTACCGAACCAATGCTCAGCATTTGGCTTGATATAACGAGCACTAAAGTCGTTTACCTTACTGACATCATTGAAATCAAACTTAGAAAACATTGGGTAGATGAAACTCATCAAAATGATGGCTACCAAGATTCCCAACATGACTACAGTTGATTTTTTCTTCATAAATTGTCTAAACACTGAACCCCAGTATGAATAAGCTGGCGCATCAATGGCTTCAGAGGCAAAATCGTCACGTTTTACAAACTGAAATTTTTCTTTATCGATTGTAGACATTATTTGCCTCCTTTCTCAGTCAATTTAATACGTGGGTCAATAATCGTCATCCAAATATCTCCCAAAAGAAGTGAGAAGATAGAAATACATGTAAAGATGAAGACAAGACCAACAACCATAGAGTTATTAGATGCTTTTACAGAGTCAATCAACATTTTACCCATACCTGGGAAAGCGAAGACTGTTTCAGTAAGGGTTGCACCACCGATAACCCCGATAACAGCACCAGGAATTCCTGAAACCAGCGGAACCATGGCATTTTTAAAGATGTGTTTGTTTGAAATTTCTTTTTCAGACAAACCTTTGGCACGAGCAAAACGAACAAAGTCTTGTGATTGCAAGTCAATCATGTAACGACGAATCCAAATAGCTGTACCAGGAGCACCCAACAAACCAAGGATAACTGCTGGTAAAACATACGAACGCCAATCTCCAGCACCCAAAATAGGGAATGAATCTGGAAGACCAATTGATGATCCAATCAAACGAACAATGTAAACCAAAGCAATGGTTGGAAGGGCCATCAAGAAGGTCAAAAACCCTGTTGAGAAGCTATCAATCCAAGTATTCTTGAAGCGAGCCATAGCTGAACCAAGTGGCACGGCAATCGCATAAGAAATCACCAAACCGATCAATCCAACAACAGCAGAGCTGGCAATCATTGAAGGATATTGGTAGTTACTTTCTGTAGCTGTATAAGGATCATCTTTTCCGTAGTTTGCTACTTCACGAGAATCAGCCTGACTAGGTGATTTATAGGTTCTTGAGTAAATATTTACAGAAGAAGTTTTCTTACCTGTTGGGAACTGAACTTGAGATGTTTTTGTTTGTCCTTGTCCTTGAGTAATAACCTGTAAAACAGGGCTATTAGCATAGGTTGGATAAGAGTCACCTAAATTGATGTTCACAAAGTTTTGATGCACAAATGGGAACTGACTGTTGAAGTACAAGAGATATTTGTGTTTAGTACCTGAACCGACCAATGACCATCCGATAGCTGGATCGTTTTCAAAACGAAGATAACGTTTCAAGTCTGGATTTTCAGGGTCTTGAATTTTATTTGTATGGTCAATATCAATCAAGTTAGCATAGAAGTGAAAAACACGTTCAAAAATTGGGATTTCACGAGTAGCGTAGAATTGGCCACTTTCAGTAAATTCTCCCAAGGTCCAACCATGACCGATTTGTTTGATGTATTTTTCATAGATAGCCTTGTTGGTGTCATTAGCTTCAACTGTTACAGAGGCATCCATCTGGCTGGCTTTTTCTTGCAATTCCTTGGTATCGTAGTACTCGATATAGCCCATACGCTCATAAACAGTGTTCTCATAGTTATCACGCTTATCAGCAGTTGTCGCAATCTTGTTATAGTTGGTATCCTGTTTGAAAATCAATTTTCGAGGAACCATTGTATAGATAATCGTGTAAGTCAAGGTTGTTACTAAGAAGATAGAAACCAATGACCGCAAGACACGCATAAAAATATATTTCTTCATATCGTTTCCTTTTTAAATCCCAAAAGAACCTTCTCCTCATGGAGAGAAAGTTCCCTTGAGAGTTATTTATTTAACGTGTTTAGTCAATTCTTTTTGAACTTTTTCGTTTGATTCTTTTTTCTCTTTAATCCATTTCTCACGAGCTTGTTCATAATCAGCCTTTGTTACAACTTTGTCTTGTAACTGAATATATTTGAAGTAGAGATTTGAACCTTTGTCTCCAGATTGGCTATAAGAAGCTGAGAATGGTACAACACGAGAAATGAATGGTGTAGCACCACTAGAAGACATAGCTGGTAAGAAGAGTGAACTGTCTGTCAACCAAGCTTGAGCAGCAGCATATTTTTCATAACGTTTGTTAAGATCACTTGTTTCTTTTCCAGCTTCATCAAGCAATTTATCGTAATCTTTCACACCAACTTTAGCTGCAGCTGCATTTGATGGGTCATCATACCCCATATAAGTTTTCGTTTGCTCACTATTAGTTGATTTAAGGATATCAAGGTAAGTTGATGGATCTTCATAGTCAGGATTCCATCCAACCGCACCTGAAAGATCCCAATCCTCAGCTGCCGCATTAGCAGCATAATAAGTCGCATTAAAGAATTCATCTTTAGAAATTTGTTGAATATCGATGACAACATTTTCTTCGCCTAAAACTTTTTCAACTGATTGTTTGAACGACTGAATCCGTGCGACAAAGTTTTTAGAGGTTTGGTCTACTGGAACATCCAAGTGGATAGGGAATTTCACACCTTCTGCTTCCAGAGCAGTTTTAGCTTTAGCAAATTCTGCTTTAGCTTTGTCAGCGTTAAAGAGACCGTCTTGACCATCAGCAAAGTTTACATCTTTCCACTCATCTCCATAAGTCTTAACTTTTTCAGCAACCAAGTCACCGAAAGTTTTTTCGCCTGCAGTCACAAAGTCTGGTTTCACAAATAAATTACGAACTGCGAGAGGAGCACCTTCTTTACCGTTAACTTGAGCAGAATAACCTGTACGGTCAAAGGCAAAGTTCAAGGCTTGGCGGAAGTCTTTGTTAAGAAGAGCTTTCTTAGTAGATGTTTTCTCTTCATCTGTCGTTTTAGATGTATATTTGTAATTTTGTCGATCGATATTTACACCTAAACCTCCAATACCAGCTCCTGACGGAGTGTAGAAAATATTATCCTTGTATGACTCCTCTACCTTTGAGAAGTTTGAACTTGTTGGGTAAAGACGAGCAAAACTATAAGCTCCACTTGTAAAGTTACGCTCAAGTGATTCTTGGTCCGAACCATCAAAATATGCAAGTGTTGCTGTATCTAAATGAACATTCTCTTTATCCCAGTACTGCTCGTTCTTAGCAAATTCGATAGAAGATTTAGCAGTCAAACCTTTAAGCAAGAAAGGTCCATTATATAGCAATGATGTAGGATCTGTCGCTTTAGCAAAATCAGAGCCTTTTGATTTTTCAAATTCTTCGTTTAATGGCCAGAAAATTGAATAAACCATCTTAGAGTTCCAGTAAGGTTCTGGTTGGTTCAAAGTATACTCAAGAGTATAGTCATCAACCGCTTTAACACCTACTGTAGAGAAATCTTTTGAATTCCCAGCCAAATAATCAGATAAACCTTTAACAGAAGTTTCAGCTAGATATAGAGCTTCTGATTTCTTATCTGCCGCATGTTTCAATCCATTCACGAAGTCTTTAGCAGTCACTTCGGCATATTCTTCACCATCGGATGTCATCCATTTGACACCTTTACGAATTTTGTAGGTATATGTCAATCCATCTTTTGATACAGACCAGTCTTCTGCAACCGCAGGAGTCAAATTCCCGTATTTGTCATTTGTGAAGAGGCCATCGATCCCGTTTGAAGTAGCCACTTTCGTACTCTCTTTTCCAGAAATAATATAATCTAATGTTTCTGGGTCAGCCGAATAGACATAGCCATAGGTTTTTGGAGCTGTCGAATCAGATGATTTTGAATTCCCACAAGCTACTAACACACCTGTTGCCAATAAAGCAACTCCTGCTGCAACAAAGACTCTACTTTTTTTCATTTATTTACTCCTCTGATAAAGTATAGGTTATCATCAATTATACCATAGATTTCAAGAAAAGTAAACGAATTTTCAGAATATTTAGGCTTATTGACACAAAAAATCTGAAAAAGCTATTGACTGAAAATCATTTTCAAGGTATAATAATAAACGTTAAGGCGGTATAGCCAAGTGGTAAGGCACGGCTCTGCAAAAGCTTGATCGTCGGTTCAAATCCGTCTACCGCCTTCTATAACTTGATTTATCAGGTTTCACATGAACAGAAAGCCCAATTTGAAGGGCTTTTTTCTTTTTCTTTGGATAAATAAGGATAGATTTAGAAAAGTTTTGGGGCGGATTTGGGGACTGAGTTTTTCGAGGATACTATTCCCTTTTAAAATCAACTGAAAAAAGCTTTGTCACGCATGATGACAAAAGCCTCTAGTTTACTCTGTTTCTTCTTCTATTTCAACTTCGGTAATTTGGACTTTTACCTTGGTAACACGTCCATTTTTCACTTTATCATTGGTTAGGATAAGCTGTTTGTTTTGGCTTACCAACTCATAGCTGAGCTTTTCAGTCGTTGGAATGGTCCCCACTCCTGTCAAATAGTAACCAGCGATGGTATCAACGTCATCACTTTCCAGTTCAACATCAAAGTAGTCATTAAAATCATTGAGATTCATGGTACCTTGAACAATATAAGTATCTTCTCCAATTTTATGAACTTCGATTTCAGCCTTATCTGTTTCGTCATCGATTTCCCCAACGATTTCCTCTAAGAGGTCTTCAAGTGTCACCAAACCAGCCATTCCACCGTATTCATCTAACAAAATCGCCATTTGTCTTTGGGTATTGCGTAATTCTTTTAACAAGTCATCCACAAAAATAGTTTCAGGAACAAAAAGAGGATCTTGTAAGATTTTCTTCCAAACAATATTGTCAAAACCGTCCACAAAGCCCGCATTAAGGAGACTCTTGGTATGAATAATCCCAATCACATTGTCCTTATCCCCATCATAGACAGGGATACGAGAATAATTTTGTTTTAAAATACTTTGGATGATGGTTTGACTATCATCCTGAATATCTACCATAAAGGCATCCGTTCGAGGAACCATGACTTCTCTGGCCATTAATTCGTCCAGTGAAAAGATTCCTTGTAACATTTCAATTTCGTCAGCATCTAGTGTTTCTTCACTATTTGTCAACATGTACTCAATTTCATCACGGGTCATTTTTTCATCAGCATCGTCAAAGGTCATAGGAGTCAAGCGACTCAAGAGATTGGTAGATGCAGACAAGAGCCAAACAAAGGGACTAACTAGTTTCCCAAGCCCAATGATAACTGGCGCTGTACGAATCGCCAAGGCATCCTTTAGATTAAGAGCGATTCTTTTAGGATACAATTCCCCAAAAACGATGGAAATATAAGTCAAAAATGCTAAAGATAGAAAACTTGCAACGGCATAAGATGTTTCACCATTTCCAAGCCAAGATGCAATTTCTCGTCCCAGAGTGTCTGCCAAACTCGCCCCTGATAAGATCGTAATCAGGGTAATCCCTACTTGAATGGTTGATAAAAAGTGGTTAGGATTTTCTAGTACCTTCAGCAGACGGATATAGCGTCTATCTCCTTCTTCTGCCTTTTGTTCAACCCGCGCACGGTTAAGTGAAACCATGGCCATTTCTGTGGCTGAGAAAAAAGCATTTAACACTGTCAAGATAAACAATAAAACAAATTGTAGCAACAAATTCTGACTACTTGGGTCTTCCATAGTTCTTCTCCTAAAATAGTATCTTACCCTTTATTATATCACAAAATATAGTCCAGTACATATTATTTTTTCTCATACTCTTCGAAATTCACTTTAAACCACGTCAGCTTCATCTGCAACTTCAAAGCTGTGCTTTGAGCAACCTGTGGCTAGCTTCCTAGTTTGCAATTTGATTTTCATTGAGTATCATTGTATATTGTAGCCCTGCTTAAACTAGTAAAAAAGAACTCCTATATCCACAAGTGACATAGGAGTTTATGTTATCTTTTACTGAGTTACCGTTACTTCTCCAGTTCGGTAATCCAGTTGAAGTCCCTTTTGAACATTGGGAACTAGGACATTAAATTCCAATTCTCCGTCTGAAGACTTGGCTTCAATCTGTGAAGCTGAAGGAACTAAATCCTCGTTTGAAGCATAATAAAGAGTTACACGGTAACGGACACGCTTGTTTTGGTCCAAGGCCTTACGTACCATGCTTTCATAGTAGTTTTGACCAGTCGAATCCTCGGCTTGAGCCTGATTTGCCCAGGCTGTTTGAACAGCAATGTTTTTAGGATTGCTTGTCGAGGCATCAAAACCATCCAAGCCACCGATTAAGGCATAGCCTAACAAGTGACCTCTATCGACCGCATGGGTATAAGACCCCTTTAGATTCTTAACCTGATGCCAGCCTGGAGGAGTCCATGAAGTCGAACCATTCCCAGTTTCTTCACGATTCTTGTACTGGCGAGTAGCCTTAGACAAGAGGGCATTAGCTACGGTTGGCACTGTTTCCTTGCCTACTGTCTTTGTTTTATTATCAGCGTAAGGTTTACTTGAAACCTTGGCATCTAGATTTGTTTTATTACCATTGACGATAAAAGCACCTGAGCCATTCCACTCAAGACTCCCTTTTATTTGGCTTTTGACTGCATCTGTTAAGACACTTTCTGCCAACTCTTGACTAGGAGCTTCAGACGCTTGTTTTTTCTGACTAAGTTTGGTTTTAGGACTATTAGATGTCGACTGCATCTGCTTGATATAATAGCTTCCCGCAGATAAGAGTAATAACACTAGCAGTCCGATCAGTGTCTGTCTTGTTTTTTTATCCATTTTTCTCCTTATCTCTAGAAAAAGACTGGTTCTCCAGCCTAATTTCCTGTAAATTTATGAATCAATTCCTGCCATTTTGCTGGAGACAGGATAGCCCATGGATCTTGACCCTTGCCCAAGATTCCATAACCTACCATTAAGCCGATACCTAGGGCTAGAGCACCTAAAAACAGTACCAAAATGACTAGAAGTAAACGCTTGATTACGTAGCTTGATTTCTTATTCATCTTCATCACTTGCCTCAATCCGCTGAATCTTAGCACCTAGCTGTGCCAACTTCTCATGAAAACGGTAGTAACCTCTATCCAAGTGAACCAATTTACCAACTACAGTTTCTCCTTGTGCTACCAAACCTGTCAAAATCAAGGCTGCGCTGGCACGAAGGTCAGTCGAAAGAACTTCTGCCCCCTGCAAAGCTTGTCCACCAACAATACGAGCTGTATCACGGATAATCTCAGAATGCAAGCCCATGCGACGCATTTCTTCTAAGTGCTGGAAACGATTTTCAAAAACTGTCTCCACCATAGTTGATTCGCCTTTTGCGACGGTCATCAAGGCTGTAAATTGGGCCTGCATATCTGTTGGAAATCCTGGGTGGGGCAAGGTTTTTACATGAACAGCTTTTAGATTTTCTAGTTGAGAGCGAACTCGAATTCCTTCAGTCTCCTCTGTCACTTCCACTCCCATTTCAAGCAATTTGGCAATCAAGGGACGGTTGTGCTCCCAGACAGCGTCTTTAATCAAGATATCACCACCAGTCATGGCAGCAGCTACCATAAAGGTTCCTGCTTCGATACGGTCTTGGACTACATTGTGAGTCGTACCATGAAGTTTCTCAACACCGGTAATGGTAATGGTCTCTGTACCAGCACCCTTAACCTTGGCTCCCATTTCATTGAGGAGAATGGCTAGGTCAACAATCTCAGGCTCACGCGCAGCATTTTCAATCACTGTCACCCCATCAGCCAGGGTAGCCGCCATCATCAAGTTCTGCGTTGCACCAACACTTGGAAAGTCCATATATATATGAGCGCCATGCAAGCGTTCTGCCTTGGCTTCGATGTAACCAGCTGTCTGACTAATCTTAGCCCCCATAGCTTCTAGACCTTTCAAATGAAGATCAATAGGGCGGCTACCAATCGTACAACCACCTGGCATGGATACCTTAGCATGACCTACACGGGCAAGAATTGGTCCCAAGACAACGATAGATGCACGCATCTTGCTGACATACTTGTAAGGAGCTTCCTCAGTGATATCGCCAGTCGCGTCCACCTCAACAAGATGAGCTTCTTCATCAAAATCTACCTTGGCATTCAAACCACGAACCACCTGATTCATAGTGAAAACATCTGACAAGATAGGAACATTCTGCAAGACGGTCTTTCCTTCACTTGCTAGAATAGTCGCTGCCAACAAGGGCAAGACTGCATTCTTTGCTCCTTCAATCGTAACACTTCCTACCAGACGATTATCGCCACCTTGAACCACAATTTTTTCCATACTTATTTCCTTTACTCTTGATTTTGTTATAGACTTACTTTCTTTGTAATTCTATTAACTAATTTATTAATAATCCAAGCTAAAATTAGACTAAGGACCAGTACAAAAAATGTAAATATCACATCATTTATTCTGGATGACACAAGTGTTTTTCCTAGCATAGAAATAACTAATCCATGTATCATGTATAATTCAAATGATATACTACCTATTAAAATCAAATATATATTTGAAAAATTTATTTTTTTCAAAAAAACAATAATAAAGTAGATTGTAAAAATAATATTATCTAAATTAGCAGCTAACGCATAACTATAACTATCTTCTAAATGCACATACCTCAACAAAATATCGTATTGATGTGAAATAAAGAGTAACACAGTTACTAAAACAAGTATGATAAAATAATGTCTATCTAAAACTCCATCAATTTTCTCTTTATTTTTAGCCCATATTAAGCCAATAATGAAGGGAAAAACACTATTATACCACCAAAAACCGTAACCTAATTTTATAGCTAAACAAATATAACCAATTATAAGTATTGTATTGATAACAATAGAAATGAACTTATTTTTGAAAAACTTAAATGATATATAAAAAAATATATACATTAAAATTATAATATCGACAAACCAACCATTATAAATAATTGTACTTCCTTTTTTAAATAAATTAGCAAAAAAATCTAAATCCATTAATTGACCGTTTACGAATCTGTAAAACATATAAATCAAAGATATAGAAAAAAATGGAACTAGAATTTTAGAAAGTCTCTTAACTAAAAAATTATCTAGGTAGTTTTTCTTATTTTCGTTCTGAAAATACAATCCATAGGCTGATAAAAAGAAGAAAATAGAAACGATATAAGTTCCCATATAGGAAAAATTAGAAAATTCATCACCAGATGTAACCCATTGTGACAAATGATGAAATATTATTCCTATAGCTAGAAATCCTCTAAGTCCTGATGTAGATTTAACATTTAGATATTCCTTATTTTGAGGTAACAAATAAATTAATAGCGTTATCAACAATAAGATTATAATATCCATGAATTCTATTTCTCCCTATAAGTTTAATAATATCTTGAAAGTAATTTCTTAAACACGCAAATTATAATAATTCTCTAAGCGCTTCTTGCCACAACTGATATAGACTAATAAAGAAAGAACTCAAGATATAGCCCATTACAATGCTGAAAAAGGCTACTAATAAACGAACTTTTCCTGTATTCTCAGCTGTTACTTTTAAAACCTTTTCCCATCTAACAAGATCCTTTAAAAGGTAAAAACTCACATAAATAAAGAGCATGTGACTGCTTAGAGTGAATAATAATTGAACCATTTGACTATTATACCATCTTCTCTGTTTGTGCGCTAGTTTGGAAACTTCACTTAAAACTAGGGATTGTTTTTCAAGTAATCAATTGCATCTTGTAGGGTTTTAACAGGCACGATTTTCATATCTGTCTTGATTGTTTTAGCTGCTTCCAAGGCTGTTTGGTAGTTATTTTTCGCATCAGGATGTGCTTTTTGTTCTTCTTCGCTAATAGGGTTATCAGGGGCAAAGAAAATAGCAGCACCTTCTCTAGCCGAAGCTACAACTTTCTTATCGATACCTCCAATGTCTCCCACATTACCATCTCGGTCAATGGTGCCTGTACCGGCAACAATGCGGCCATTACGAAGACCTGGGTCAGCTATTTGGGTATAGATGGCCAGACTAAACATGAGACCTGCACTTGGACCGCCGATACCAGCTGTTGAAAAGCGAATTGGGACATCACTGGTCACTTCTGTACGGTCAATCAAGCCGATTCCAATTCCATTTTTGCCATTTTCCAAGGCGATAATCTTACCTTCTGCAGACTTGGTTTGCCCATCCTCTTCATAAGTTACCTTGACTGAGTCCCCTAATTTTTGAGAATTGACATAATCAATCAAATCTTTGGAACTATCAAAGGTCTGATCATTGACTGCTGTGACCGTATCAGAGATGTTAAGAATCCCTTTAAAGGTCGAATTATCTGTCACAGTCAAAACATAAACCCCAAGATATTTTAATTCAATATCCTTACCAGCTGTTTTTAGCCCTTGATACTTAGCCATATTTTGCGATGTTTGCATGTAGAATTGATTAATCCGCATAAATTCCACATCGGAAGAACCACCTGTAGTCTCTTGAGCGCTACGAATATCTGTAAAAGGCGTCAACCATGCATAAATCATATGGGCTAAAGTAGCGTGCTGTACACCAACCGTAACGAATTGATAGGCCCCAGCTTCCTTATCTTCTGTGTCATTTACTTTAAGGACTTGGCGAATATCTTCCGAACCACCTGGAACTTCTATATAGTAGGGTAAGGGCACTACAAATGCCAAGAAAGTCACAATTAAGGCTGCAATGACATATAAGGGCCATCTAATCTTTTTTTTCATTTTTTATTTCCTCCAAAATACTCTCAGGAACATAGCAGGTAATATCCTGACCAAACTTCAAAAGTTCTCTAACACCTGATGAACTGATATAGAGATGTTCCGGTCGACTATGCAAATAAATGGTCTCTATATCAGGAGACAGCTGATGATTGTAGTAATCAAAACTGGCTTCATATTGCAAATCCGCCGCATTCCTCAAGCCTCGCACTAGGAAAGTAGCCCCCAGTCTTTTTGCGACATCGACCACCAATTCATTATGAGAAGACACGACTTTAACATTTCCCAAATGTTTCACAGCCTTTTCTAACCCCCGTTTACGATTTTCGATAGGGAGAAAGCCCTGTTTGTGGGGATTAAAAAAAATACCCACATAGAGCTTATCAAAGAGTTTGCTAGCCCGTTCAATGATATCCAGATGCCCATTTGTCATCGGATCAAATGAGCCTGTGAATAAGCCAATCTTATCTGACATAAACTGTCACCTTACTAATTCCATAAATTTTTTCCTTCCAGATACCCAGGCAGGCAATTTCTTCTGGAAGTTCAACGGCTTTATCCGTCTCACACACGACCATGACATCTTCAGAAAAAAGCTCTCTCTCAGCCATTTTTTCAATATCTGCTACGATTTGTTCCTTGGCATAAGGAGGGTCTAAGAAAATGAGGTCAAATTCCCCAGATAGCTGTTCCAATGCTCTTTCCGCCTCCATCTTGAGGAGTTGAAATTTTCCAACTTCCTTGGTCATCTGGATATTTTCAGCCACGATAGCCTGAGCCTTACGGTCTCGCTCCACCAAAACAGCGCTGGACATGCCACGCGATACTGCTTCGATAGATAAACCACCACTACCCGCATAAAGGTCCAAGACTCGTCCCCCTTCAAAGTAGGGACCAATCATGTTAAAAATGGCTCCCCTGACCTTATCCGAAGTAGGTCTTGTCGTCTTTCCTTCTAGTGTCTTGAGGGGACGCCCCCCATAGATTCCTGATACGATTTTCATACCGTTTATTATACCAAATTATGGGCAAAAAGAGAAAGAAAACCGAACCTTGCGGTTCGATTCTCTACAAAATATTTTCGTAAGTATCGCGGACTTCTTGAGGCCAAACACTTGTTTGCACTTCTCCGATGTGTTTCTTGCGAAGTAGGAACATGGCCATCCGAGATTGTCCAATTCCTCCACCGATTGTCAATGGGAATAGGCCATTCAACAAAGCCTTGTGCCATTCCAATTCTAAACGGTCTTCATCACCTGTAATGGCAACCTGACGGCGAAGCGTTTCTTCATCTACACGGATTCCCATAGAAGACAACTCAAAGGCTCCACCTAAAGACTCATTCCAAACAAGAATATCACCATTCAGACCCTTGTAGCCATTCTCAGACTCACTTGTCCAGTCATCATAGTCTGGCGCACGTCCATCGTGCGGTTTACCGTCTGATAATTCACCACCGATACCAATCAAGAAGACAGCACCAAATTCTTTACAGATAGCATTTTCACGTTCTTTCGGTGTCAAGTCTGGGTAGCGTTCTACCAACTCTTCTGTGTGGATAAAAGTGATTTGTTTTGGCAAGATTGATTCGATGTCATAGCGGGCTTCAACAGCTAGCTCAGTCAGGCGAATAGCCTTGTAAATCTTCTCAACTGTTTCTTTTAGGTAGGCAATGTTGCGTTGTCCATTTGGAATGACTTTTTCCCAGTCCCACTGGTCAACATAAACAGAGTGGGTCGCATCCAGCGAATCTTCGTCTGGACGAAGGGCCTTCATGTGGACGAAAAGACCTTCACCCTCACCGAAACCAAAACGAGCTAAGGTATGGCGTTTCCATTTGGCAAGGGAGTGCACCACTTCATAAGTAGCATCAGGAATTTGGAGAACCTTGACCGATACGGCATTCTCAACACCTGATAAATTATCCTGCATCCCGTCGCCGACCCTGCTCAAGATAGGACCTTGAACTTCGACAACTTCTAACTTATCTTTCAAATACTGGGTAAAAGTGTTTTTGACAAAAGAAATTTCTTCTTGTTGATGGATAAAACTTTTCTTCATAAACTACTCCTCAAAAAATTAATTAAAAGCATTATACACCTATTTCCAAGAAAAGAAAAGACCAAATATAAAAAAATCAGTGCTCCTTCGAACACTGATGTTAGGGACCTTCTAGTCATTACGACCAAAGATACGTAGAATACTTAGGAAAAGATTGATAAAATCAAGATAGATACTGAGAGCCATTGACACAACCCAACCTGTCGCTACACGGCCTTGTGATTGCTCATAGACATAGCGAATTTTTTGGTTATCCCAAGCAATCAACCCTGAGAAAACCAAAACCATGGCTACGCTAATCATATAATCAAAGAAACCGCTAGCCAAGAAAATATTAACTACCATGGCAATCAGCAAACCGATAAGAGCTGCCATCATCGCTCGACCAAGGCCACTCAAATCTTTCTTGGTAAACATGCCAACTGCCGCCATGACAAAGAAGAGAAGGGCGCTCGACACAAAGGCGGATAAAACTGTACCCGGAGTATAGAAGGCCACCACAAAACTAAGGGTAAAGCCGTTTAATACTGAGTAAAGTAAAAATATTGGAAGAGCAGCTGGACTATTCTTTGAAGCCATACTGCTGGCAACGAAAACCAAGGCCAATTCCGCAAAAGTAGCAATAGTCAACCAGAGGCGTCCCTGCATCAAAAAGTAAACCAACTGAGACTGAAAGACTGTCAACATGAGGCCTGATACCAAAGCGGATAGTCCGATTCCCAGACCAACAAAGGCATAAACCTTAGCGTAAAATTGATTGAGACCTGCGCGGTCATGAATAATAGTGTGATTCATCTTTTCTCCTTTTCTATGAATGTCTTTCCTTGATTATAACAAAGAAAGTTAAAATTAGCTTAAATGGAAAATTAAAATACCGGCTGCAACGGCAACATTCAAACTCTCCGCCTGCCCCTTCATACTAATGTGGACCAACTGGTCTGCATTTTCAGCCATAAGGGGACTAATTCCTTGACCCTCATTTCCCATGACTAGTACAAAATTTTCTATAGGAGGCAGTTCTCTGTAATCAACAGAATCTTTAGATAGGGTTGTTGCCAGCACTGGGATAGCTGCTTCCTTAGCTTCCTCGAGAAGCCTTTGACTAGACATTCGGTAAATGGGCAGATGGAAATGACTGCCTTGCATGGAACGTAGGGTCTTGAGACTGTAGATATCTGCCGATTTATCTGAAACAATCACTCCAGTAAAACCTGCTGCATCTGCAGTACGAATGATAGTTCCCACATTACCAGGATCTTGCACATCTTCCAAAAACAAGAATTTACCCTGACTAAAATCAACTTGTCCTACTTCTTCTTTTTGAACCACCGCAACAATTCCCTGTGGAGTCTGAGAATCCGCCAAATCTAGCAAAATATCCTCTGACACCCAGACAGTTTGCGGAAAAGCAGCTAACTGATCTCGGTAATTTTCTAAGGCAAAGATTTTCTCAATCGTCACTCCAGCTTGGACAGCTTCTTCAAACAAGTGCCAGCCTTCAATCAAATAAGCAGACTTGCGGTATTTTTTTTGGTGTAATTTCTTGGCATTTTTTACCACAGAATTGGATTTTGAGGTTATAATAGTCATAGAAATATTATAACACAATCAAAGGGGTTTGGTATGCAAAAGGTTAGAATGATTGCCCAAGGTAGGGTACAGGGAGTCGGCTTTCGTTGGGGCGTTTACAGCTTGGCACTTGAAATTGGTGGCATCACAGGTCGGGTATGGAATAACGACGATGGCACAGTGGAAATATTAGCCCAAGCAGACTCGTCTGCTATCATGGCAAAATTTATCCAAGAAATCCGCAAAGGACCAACACCTTTTTCAAAAGTCAGCTACTTAGATGTCAAACTAAGCAACTTTCCTCCCTACCCTGACTTTAAAATCGCAAATTAAGTCTCTAGAACTATTGTATATTTTGTAAAAAAACAGTAGAATAGAAAGGTATAATTTTTAAAGAAGGAATAAAAACAGTGAAATCTATTAAACGTTTTGCACTCTCGACTATGGGAGTGGCTATGTTGCTTGTCTTGACTGGCTGTGTTAGCGTCGATAAAGCAACAGGAGAGCCAACAGGATTTATTTGGAATACTTTCGGAGCGCCTATGGCTGAAGCTATCAAGTACTTCGCTACTGATCAAGGTCTAGGCTTTGGTATGGCTATCATTATCGTAACCATTATCGTGCGCTTGATTATCTTGCCACTTGGTATCTACCAATCATGGAAGGCAACGCTTCACTCTGAAAAGATGAACGCCCTCAAGCACGTCCTTGAGCCACACCAAACACGTCTCAAGGAAGCGACTACTCAAGAAGAAAAACTCGAAGCCCAACAAGCTCTCTTTGCTGCTCAAAAAGAGCACGGCATCAGCATGTTTGGTGGTGTAGGATGCTTCCCTATCCTCCTTCAAATGCCTTTCTTCTCAGCTATCTACTTTGCTGCCCAACATACTGAAGGGGTTGCTCAAGCAAGCTACCTAGGCATTCCTCTAGGTTCTCCAAGTATGATTTTGGTTGCCTGCGCAGGTGTCCTTTACTATCTTCAATCGCTCCTTTCACTTCACGGAGTAGAAGACGAAACGCAAAGAGAACAAATCAAGAAAATGGCTTACGTGAGCCCAATCACGATTGTTGTCTTCTCCCTCATTTCACCAGCCAGTGTCACACTTTACTGGGTTGTCGGTGGTTTCATGATGATTCTCCAACAGTTTATCGTCAACTATATCGTTCGTCCAAAACTTCGCAAAAAAGTCCGTGAAGAACTAGCCAAGAACCCACCAAAAGCACGTGCTTTCTCTACACCAAGTGGACGAAAAGACGTTACCCCTGAACAACCAACTGCTATCACAAGCAAGAAAAAACACAAAAATCGCAACGCTGGAAAACAACGTTCGAGATAAGAAGAAAAAGGCTTAGCTAGTTTGCTAAGTCTTTTTTGCAAGTCATACTCTTCGAAAATCTCTTCAAACAACGTTAGCTTCGCCTTGCCGTAGATGTGTTACTGACTTCGTCAGTCTTATCTACAACCTCAAAACAGTGTTTTGAGCTGACTTCGTCAGTTCTATCCACAACCTCAAAACCATGTTTTGAGCAGCCTGCGGCTAGTTTCCTAGTTTGCTCTTTGATTTTCATTGAGTATCAAAAGCCCGATGTTACCATCAGGCTTCTTTTTTATCCATGTACACGTTTCATATAGTCTTGATAACTTTCGGTATCCATGAGTTTTTTAGCGTTCTTGACGCGATCTGCTGTTGGTGGTTTAACCCCTTCGAGTGAATATGGAATTCCCAATTCACGCCACTTGAATTCTCCCATGGTGTGATAAGGCAGAATTTCAAACTTATCAACATTTTTGAGGGTCTTGACGAACTTACCAAGTTCAATCAAGTCATCATCTCTATCTGTCAATCCTGGAACTAGCACGTGGCGAATCCAGACAGGTTTTCCAATATCTGATAGATACTGGGCACAAGCCAAGATATTTTTATTGGTTTGGCTAGTGACAATCTTGTGCTGTTCTTCGTTGATTTCCTTGATATCCAAGAGGACCAAGTCAGTGACAGCCATGAGTTTGTCAAACTTTTCAAGGTAACGTGGTTTATTACGGAAAGGAAGGGCACAGGTATCCAAGGTACAGTGGATTCCTTGTTCCTTAGCCTTGGTAAAGAGGGCAATCAAGAAATCAATCTGCAAGAGAGCTTCTCCTCCACTGACTGTAATCCCACCCTTATTCCCCCAGAAACCGCGGTAACGCAAGGCTTCAGTCAAGACATCATCTACCGTCCGTTCACGTGACTTATTGGACTCCATAGCCCAAGTGTCAGGGTTGTGGCAATACTGGCAACGCATGTGACAGCCCTGCAAAAAGACAATAAAGCGAATACCAGGCCCATCTACTGACCCAAAGCTTTCTGTCGAATGCACCATTCCTGTCACTTGTCCATAATCAATTGTTTCTTCAGACATATCGTTACCTTCCTTGAAAACGTTTTATAGTTTTATTATATCATGACTTGAAGGAAAAACAAGATTTTTGCCTATTTTTTAGAAAGCAATCTGTTTTTCAATTTCATTTTCAATTAATTATCATTTTATTCTTCAAAATCAAAGCCATACAAGGTTGCAAAGTAGTCCTCAGGGCGCTCTGCACGGCGGATTTGACGGGCTTTGCCTTCTTCAGTATAAAGGATTTCCGCAGAACGAAGTTTGGCATTGTACTGGTAGCCCATTGAAAAACCGTGGGCACCTGTATCATGAATTACCAGCAAATCACCGATTTCTGTATGAGGCAGTTCGCGATTCACTGCAAATTTATCATTGTTTTCACAGAGCGAACCAACCACATCTACCACTTCAGCTGGTCCATCTGGATGGGGCACGTTAGTAATATGATGGTAGGCTCCATACATAGCTGGACGCATGAGGTTGACTGCTGATGCATCCACACCCAGATAAGTACGGTAAGTTTTCTTCTTATGAGTGACTCTTGTGACCAAAGCACCATGAGGTGCCAACATAAAACGACCCAGTTCGGTGAAAATCTTAACCTGACCAAGACCTGCTGGCGTAAGGACCTCTTCATACACCTTACGAACTCCCTCACCAATCAAAGCAATATCATTTGGCTCCTGCTCAGGACGATAGTTAACACCAATACCGCCAGAAAGATTGATAAAGTCTAGCGAAATACCCAACTTTTCCTTGATTTCAACAGCCAATTCAAAAAGCTGACGCGCCAACTCTGGATAATAGAGATGGGTCACGGTATTGGACGCTAGGAAGGAGTGAATCCCAAAAGTCTTGGCTCCTTTTTCCTTCAAGATGGCAAAAGCTTCAAAGAGCTGGTCCTTGGTCATGCCAAACTTGGCTTCTCCAGGATTGTCCATAATGTCTGTTCCTAGCTCAAAAACGCCTCCAGGATTGTAACGACAAGAGATGATTTCTGGAATCCCTGCTGCACGCTCTAGATGTTCAATATCTTCAAATGCATCCAAGTTAATGGTTGCACCCAATTCACGCGCATAGGCATATTCCTTATCTGGCGTGTTGTTTGAAGAGAACATGATCTCAGAACCTGGAAAATCCAGTTTATGGCTCATCAAAAGCTCCACATAACTAGAGCAGTCCACACCACAGCCTTCCTCTTGGAGAATTTTCAAAATAGCTGGTGTTGGAGTAGCCTTAACTGCAAAATATTCCTTAAAGCCCTTGTTCCACGAAAAGGCTTGATTGACGGCTCTTGCCTTCTCACGAATTCCCTTCTCATCATACAAGTGAAAGGGAGTCGGGAACTCGGCAACAATCTTTTCTAAATCTTCTTTATTGATAAATGGTGTTTTCATAAGCTTCCTTCTATTCTATTTGCAAAGAAAGGCTGGGACTATCGTTCCAACCTTTAGTTCTATCTCTTATTTATCTTCGTCAAAGATATTGCCAACTTCAACATCGATGGCTTGGTTCTTGACATCAATATTGGTTACCTTCAAGAGTGACTTGTAGTCAAACTGCTTTTCACGTTCTTCTTGGGCATTGTCCGCAAAGACCGCTACACCTGCCAATTCTGAATCAAACTCACGCAAGAGACTGATCATCCCGTTGACAGTTCCTCCGCCTTTCAAGAAGTCATCCACAATCAAGACACGGCTGCCTGCCTTGAGACTACGTTTTGAAAGGAACATTTTCTCAATGCGGTCACCACTTGAACCTGATACATAGTTGACGCTGACAGTTGAACCTTCGGTAATTTTCAGGTCACGGCGCACAATAACAAAAGGAACATTGAGGACATTGGCAACTGCATTTGCAAGTGGAACACCCTTAGTCGCTACTGTCATAACCGCATCAATTTTTTGGTCCATAAAGCTCTTGGCAATAATGCGACCAATATTTTTCAAAATAGCTGGTGTGCTGAGCAAATCAGACAGGTAGATATAGCCACCTGGCAAGATACGATCACTTTCTGACAACTTGGCACACAAGTCCTCGACCATTTCCTTGGCATCATGACTTGAGATTGATGGTGTGAAAATGACACCACCACCAGCCCCAGTTACAGTCTGGATGTGACCAATTTCGATTTCCTCAAAGGCTCGTTTGATAATCACGATATCCTCTGAGATGGATGATTTAGCAGATTCATACTTTTCAGCAAAAGTATTGAGACTAGTTAATTTATAAGGATTATTAATCAAATAGTTGGAAATGACAACCATCCGATCACTTCTTCTTAATTTCATTTCTATTTCCCACTTCATTTAATTTTGATATTTTATCTATTATACCATATTCACATAAAAAAACGAACATTCTTATCCTAAAAAATGCTCATTTTTCTTAAATTGTTAATCTAAATCTGGTTTATAGAAAGAACGATTGTCCATAGCGAAGATTTTATTGGTCATCTCTCCTCTATCCACCAAAGCAAGAGCAGTTGACATCATCATCATGCTTGCATCCAGATTGTCAATCATATGGATAATCTCTGCTTCCATAATGCGTGGACGGACTGGACTTCCATACTCAAGTAAGCCATGGTGACTGAGGATGACGTGACGAAGCAGAACGACTTCTTCCTTGGTATCATCGATACCGAGTTCCATAACTGTCTTGGTAATTTCGCTATCAATTAGAGCAATATGCCCAAGGAGATTGCCTCTAACTGTGTATTCGGTCTGATCTGGTCCCGTCAACTCAATGACTTTAGCCAAGTCATGCAGCATAATTCCCGCATAGAGCAGACTCTTATTAAGTTGAGGATAGATTTCGCTAATGGCATCTGCCAAGCGCACCATGGTCGCCGTATGATAAGCCAAGCCTGTTTCAAAGGCATGGTGGTTGGTCTTGGCTGCTGGATAAGAGTAAAATTCCTTATCATACTTGGTGTAAAGATTTCGGACAATTCGTTGCCAGACAGGATTTTCAATTTTGAAAATCATTTGCGACATATAGTCACGGATTTGCTTGGCATCAACTGGCGACTTGACCTTGAAATCAGCTGGATCATTGGGTTCACCAGGCTGAGGCAGGCGAAGGGTAATTTGATTGACCTGTGGAGTGTTGTTATAAACTTCTCGGCGTCCTTTCATGTGGACAACCTTACCTGCGGTAAAGACCTCAACGTTATGAGGTTGGGCATCCCAGAGTTTCCCTTCAATCTCGCCACTATCATCTTGGAAGGTAAAGGCTAGGTAGTTTTTCCCAGCTCGAGTTTGCCTCAGGTCAGCTGACTTGATTAGGTAAAAGCCTTCAAACAGCTCATCTTTTTTCATGTGACTAATCTTCATATTCTTCCTCATTTTCTTGGAAATGGAGTAAATCAAGCGCAGGCTCACCTTCTGACAACTCAATGTGACGGAGCGTCCGCTCGATAGCTGTGGTACGACGGTTTAATAATTCATCAATATTGCCAGAGGCATGTTGGAGATGCTTTTGTGCCTTGACCAGAATACCACCAAACTTGCCAAACTCGGTCTTGACGCTGGCAAGAGTCTTACTGATATGGTCGGCACTCTTTTGGATATTGAGAGTCTTGAAGCCAACTGATAGAGAGTTAAGCAGGGCTGATAGGGTACTTGGACCTGCGACAATAATCTGCTCTTCCCGTCTCAAATCATCAAAGAAGACCGGATTGCGGACGATTTCTGAGTAGAGCCCTTCTGTCGGAACAAACAAAACTCCAAAATTGGTCGTCCGAGGCGGTGCTATGTACTTGCTCTTGATATCCTTGGCAAAGCGCTTGATGCTTGCTAAAAGCGATTTACGACAGCGTTCAATCTCGTCCCTATCACCTGCTTCATAGGCTTCTTCTAAGCGGTAATAATCTGCCAGTGGAAACTTGGAGTCAATCGGTAAGTAGACATATTCCTGGTCACCCTGTCCAGGCAACTTGATGGCATACTCCACTCGTTCACTAGAGTTTTCAACCGTTGCGTATTCTCGTTCATACTGGGCAGGGGTCATGATGTCCTCAATAATTTGCCCCAATTGCAATTCTCCCAGAATCCCTCGCGTCTTGGTTCCAGAGAGAACCTTGTTAAGAGTTCCGACATCACGGGCAACTGTCTGCATTTCTCCAAGGCCACGATTGACCGACTCCAGTTGCTTGGAAACCGTCTCAAAGGAAGCCTGCAAGCGCGTCTGCAAGGTCTTTTCTAGTTTTTCCTCGACTGTTTGACGCATTTGTTCCAAACGTTGCTCATTTGATTCCTGCAAGGCTTGGAGACGTTGGTCGGTCTTATCCCTAGTTTGCAAGAGATTCTCTGTCATTTCTTGACGAACTTGAGTCAGACCTTGGTGCAATTCCATTCGCACTTCTTGCAAACGGTCGCTGACAGCTACTTCCAAATCTTTTTGATCTAACTGGCTGGCTTGTCTGGCTTGTTCAAAACGGTAATCCAACTGGTCTGACAAGTGATCTGCCTGATCCTCCAAGCTCTTGGATAGATGTTTTTCCTGCTTATCCTGTCTTTGCCAAATCAGAAAGAGGCCAGCTAGGTTGGCAATCAATAATAGAACAAGTAAACTTTCCATTCTACCTCCTGTCCTTGCTATGCAACACGACTACATAGCCATCTGGGCAAATCACCGAAACTTCCCTATCTATATATTCGTTAGAAGCGTACACTTTTTTAAAGAAAAAATTTTCCTCTGTCAACTCATACTTGGCTCCAAGAATGGTCAGCTGGCTATCCCGAACCGGCATAAAAGCTAGATAGTCGTAGTCTAAACGGGGTTCTAGCTGACTGGTCCCTTCTGGACAATAGGCAATCAAATTTTGTCCATCCTCAATTTCTATCTGGCGCATATAAGGCGCCAACTTGGGATTGCTAGGAAGAAAAACATTGGCCAGCATGTGATCAATACGGCCACCCAGAGCACCGAAAATAGTGACCTGGGCCTGAGGATTTTGTTCAAAGATGGTTAAGAGAGCCAATTCCAGATCTGTATCATCCTTTTCTGGTCGGGCTTGAACAAAATGCTGGGCACGTTTTTGAATCACCTGTCGCTCTTCTGCAGTGACAGAATCAAAATCTCCAACCGCTAGAGCAAGAGGTAAATTTTCCTCCAAGACCCAGAGCGAGCCTCGATCCACACCGACAAAGCAATCAAAGTCTGTTCGGTAGTGACCGCGGTCTCCTCCTGCAAAAACGGCAACCCTAGTCCAGTTGTTTTCTGAGAGTTTGTACTCGCTCATTGACATCTCCCTTAAAGACATAGGAACCTGCTACAAAAACGGTCGCACCAGCTTCTTTGGCTTGGGCAATAGTTTGGTCATCAATCCCACCATCCACTTCGATTTCAAAGTTCAAGCCTTTTTCATCACGAAGAGCAACCAACTCTCGGACCTTATCCATGGTCTCTGGTAGAAAGGCTTGCCCACCAAAGCCTGGGTTAACTGTCATGACTAAAACTTGGTCAACTAGATGAAGGACGTGCTTGATGGCTTCAACTGGTGTGCCAGGATTGATAACGACTGAAGGTTTGACCCCTAGAGAACGAATTTTTTGGAGGGCGCCATGGATATGGGGTGTTGCTTCTACATGGATACTGATGATATCTGCACCTGCGCGCGCAAAGTCTTCTAAGTGATGTTCAGGATTCGCCACCATCAAGTGGCAATCAAAGACCATCTTGCTATGAGGACGCAGACTCTCGACCACACCCGCACCAAAACTGATTTGCGGTACAAAATGACCATCCATGATATCGATATGGGCATATTCTGCACCAGTTGCTTCTAGACGTTTGATTTCACGTTCAAAGTTGGCATAATCTGCTGCCAGAATTGACGGAGCAATCTTGTATTGAGACATAGGTTTCTCCTTATTTTGGAATTTTTTTGCTGACTTTTTTATAGGTTTCTCTGCGATTTTCAATCTCACTGAGGAATTGCAGGTAGTTGTCAAAACGGAAGGACGCAATGATACCCTCTTCAACAGCTGGCTTAACTGCGCAAGACGGC
This sequence comes from Streptococcus mitis, assembly GCF_965111735.1. GTDB lineage: Bacteria > Bacillota > Bacilli > Lactobacillales > Streptococcaceae > Streptococcus > Streptococcus mitis_DR. The sequence continues at coordinate 241,428 of NZ_OZ217346.1, read as the reverse complement.
TCATGGGTATGGGTACAAGTACGGAACTTACAATCTCGACTGACACTAGCAATCTCTGGGAAGGCCTGGTTGAGGTCTTCTGCTGTCGACACTTCATAGTCCAAGGATGAAAATCCCGGTGTATCTGCGATTTTACCTCCATTGAGATTATAAAAACTAACTGCTCGAGTAGTGTGGCGCCCGCGACCCAGACTGTCTGAAATTTCTCCTGTTTCAAGATTGAGGTCTGGTGCGATTTTATTGAGAAGAGTTGACTTCCCAACACCCGTCTGCCCCATAAAGACTGTAACCTTGCCTGTTAACAAAGGAAGGAGTCCCTCTTTACTGGTCACAAAGTCATAGCCGATATCACCATAAGTCTGTTTATAAAAATCCAGTTCCCCTCTATCTTCCAGTAGGTCCATCTTGGAAATATAGACGATGGGATGGATGCCCTTGTGTTCCAAAAGAACCAAGAAGCGATCCAGCAAATTGCTGTTAAAATCAGGTTCCTTGACAGACATGATCACCACAGCTTGGTCAATATTGACAATGGGCGGACGGACCAGACTGTTTTTCCGTTCATGAATCTTGAGAATATAACCTTCTGAATTTTCCTCGGCAGAAAAATCTACCCAGTCCCCAACGTAAGGAGTATGGCCTTTTTTACGGAAATTCCCACGCGCGCGTGTTTGATAGACCTGGCCATCACTCTCTACATAGTAGAAGCCTGCCAAAGCCTTAATAATTTGTCCCTGCATCTTAGAGTCCTTGCCCTTTAAGCGCGTCTGCTAGACTGGCAAATTCTGTCAAGCTGAGAGCTTCTCCACGCACACTTGGTGACAAGCCTGCTTGGTCCAAAGCCTTGGTCAGCTTGTCCTTGATCTCTTCAGTCTTGCCAAAGTAACCTGTCAAATTGTTCCACAAGGTTTTACGGCGATGGGTGAAACTTGCCTTAGAGACCCTAAAGAAGAAGTTCTCATCTTCTACTGCTACAGCTGGCTCTGGACGGCGCACCATTTTCAAAATAGCTGAATCCACATTGGGCGCTGGCACAAATACCGTACGAGGCACGATGAAGGCAACCTTGGCAGTCATGTAGTATTGAACCGCAATCGACAAGCTACCATAAGCCTTGGTATTCGGCTGGGCTGAAATGCGGTCCGCCACTTCTTTCTGCATCATAACAACAAACTCACTAAAAGGAATCCCACTCTCGATTAAGTGCATGAGAATAGGCGTCGTGATGTAGTAAGGCAAATTAGCCACTATCTTGATTGGCAGGTCAGGATTTTTAAAATTCTGGATATGTTGCGCCAAATCAACTTTAAGAATGTCCTCGTTGACCACGGTCACATTATCAAAATCACGCAAGGTATCTGCCAAAATCGGCACCAAACGGTGGTCGATCTCAAAGGCCATAACTTGAGCTGCACGCTCAGCCAAAAACTCCGTCAAGGCACCAATCCCTGGCCCGATTTCGATGACATTAACCTGGTCATCAATCTCAGCCGTATCCACGATTTTTTGAAGAATATTGGTATCCGTCAAGAAATTTTGCCCGAAGGACTTTTTAAAGGTAAAACCGTGACGCTCCAGCACTGCCTTGGTCACGCTATAATCTGCAATTCTCATCTATTCTCTTTTCTATTATCTGTTACTACTATTGTAACACATTCCCCTTGTATTTTGGGGGTGAAAATCATACCAAAAAACTATCTTCTCTCATGAAGAAAGATAGTCTTGAAAATCTTTAAAGGTGGACTTAGCGGTTCTCTCGAAACATCCGTTCGAAAAAATCAGCTTCTTTATAACTTCGATTTTCAGGTAGGGTCAAATCTACATCCTCCTCCACGTCGTCCACTGTCAGTTCAACCGTTTGAGGTAAATTTTTCAAACGATAATGCTTTTGCCTTTGCCCTTCAATACTAGCAAAATCAAGCAAATAGCCATTCACTCGGATTTGAACCAAAAGGAGATGATTGGTCATATTTTCCATGATGAGAATATCTTCTAAACCACCTCTGGCACTAGGATAATCAGATACCCTGCGAATACGGATTTTTTCACACATGAGCAAGCTCCCTCATATCAATGATTTCATCGGCCTTATTCCAGACTAGGGGATTATGGGTCGCAATGATGATAATTCGATTTTCATCTTTCAAGCCCACCAAGAGATTCATAACCTCCTCTGAATTTTCAGGATCAAGAGCTGCTGTTGGTTCATCTGCCAAAATCAAGGGTGGATTTTTCAAAATAGTCTTCGCAAGGGCAACTCGTTGAGCCTCTCCCCCAGATAAGGTATAAATTTTTTGTTCTAGATCCAAATACCCTAGATTAACTTTTTCTAAAGCCTCCACTTGCCTTTCCAAACGTTCTACTTTTGAGATTTTCTGACCAACAAAGCCCAAATCCAAATTCTCTTTGATTGATTGGTTTTCTAAGAGGCCAAAATTTTGAAAGAGATAGCCCATCTGGTCTCGAAAATACTCACGAGTGGGAATGGTTTTTAAATCTTTCCCCTGATAGAGAACCCTTCCTCCATCTATCTTTTCTAGTTTACCTAAGATATTCAGCAGAGTCGTCTTTCCGCTTCCACTCTTACCGATTAAGGCATAAACCTTGCCCTTCTCCAGCTTGAGGTTTAAACCAGAGAAAATCGCGCGGTCATTAAACTTCTTTTCCAATCCTTGAATATCAATCATCTTATTTTCCTTTCAATACTGCCATGCTACCAGCTTCTTCTTTTTTATCCTGTCTAACTAAAATCAACAGAGCGTTAAGCGTAAACAAAGCTACAACTAGAGCGCTAATCAAGCTATCTCCTGTCAAAACACTAGATAGGATTAGCCCAAGTAAGAGAACTCCTCCTTGCGCCAGTAAGTACTTGCCATGAAGCTCATAGATTGTCATACCAGAAAGACGTTTAATCATGATCTCCCGTCTAAACTGCTCAAAATAGAGAAGATTCATGGAATCAAATAACAAGATAGCCGTAGATAGAGTCAAAATAGTCCCAATAAGGAGAGAGTAGAACTCCATCCGTTTGTCATTTAGTACCTTGGCAAAAAATAGCTGGCTTTTTACCAAATAAGAGACCTTGTGATACAGACCTTGCTCTTTTAGAGCTGTGATGCTGTCTTGATATTGATCTAATTTCAAGGCACTATTAGCCGTAGTTCCCCATAACATCCCTGCAACAGGTCTTGTTCCAGTCGCTTGCGGCGTTAAAACTACAATAATCGGATCTTTTAGGTACTGGCGTGTCGTCTTGTACCCATCGTTATAGAGGAAGCGTTCCTGTCCTGTTTCTGTAAAAGCTAGCGTTACCTGTGGGAGGTAGTGTTTCTGACTCGTCACTTCTACACTTTCAGATGAAAAGTTTTGCAGGTAATCTGTAAATAATCCTTGATAGTAGGCAGACTGCTCTCGCAAGCTCTCAGGCAAGATCAGCCCAAACTCTCCCTCAGACAAGTTTTGCATCTTATCCATAAACTCTGAAGAAACGGTAATCTTTTCTTCTATCAGATAGCGCGGTGAGACATAGATGACATTCCCTGACGGTGTGTAGTCATTGAGACGATTGCCATCTAGGTCCACTTCTGCTCCATCTGAGAAATTGTCAACATTGCTCATAATATAAAAAGAGTCTGTATTGGCTAACCGTTCTTCAGTAAATGTCTGCCACTCACGATTATCCTTACGCATTCCTTCTTCATCGGCAAATGCACTAGACCAACCAAAGGATAGACGGTAACGGTCTGAGGACTGGCTCCATTTATCGCTAGCTCTCTCCATTTCCTGCATTTCACGGTAGTGGGGTAGGAGAGCAGTCGCACTCGAGCCGACCACCAGCACGGCCAAGAGTTGCCCCACCATCATCAATGTCATCATACGTTTGAGAGGGAGTTTCCCTTTCAATAGATCCACCAGACTATTTTCTTGTAAACCAAGTAGATACACGATACTTAATAAGGTAGAAATCCCTACCAAGGCCAATCCATAAAGCAAAAGACCAATGATGACCAGTTGTACCGTTGCCATAAACAAGGCACCTTGATACCAGAGAATCCCCAATCCCAAAAGACTGGATACCAGCACTGAGCAGATAAGCTGTCTCACATCTTCTAACACTGGTCTGAGAGCCACCCCAAACAAGCTCTCACCAGCTATTAAGCGAATCCCTGCTTGACGAAGGGACTTGATCCGATAAATCAGGGTCAGACTCATAAAGGTCAGCAGAAAAATAGCTAGACTCAGTAGCCCCATAGGGGTGGCCGCCAATAATAAGACTATCGAAAATGGATCTTCTCCATTCGAAACAAAGCCTTGATAACCAAGTTCTTTCAAGGTGGTCTGTAAACTCACTCCATCCAAACTTCCTGACACAATCAAGTAAGACCCTAATAAATCACTCGTTTCTGAACTCTCCTTGGAGGAAATGGTCAGACCTTCTGGAAGCTCTCCCTCACCATAAGTGGCATAGATAAAGCGTGTTTCTCCAGCTTCATTTGGCTCAACAATCCGACGGGCGATGAGACTATTATGCTCTACCGCCAAGTGACTCAAAGCCTCTGTCACCTCTTCGCGACTAGCTACTGGTTGATTTATCACCATTCCTGTCACATCAACAGAAGGATAGTTACCAAATAAAATCTCTTCTCGATGGTCAACGGAAGTTATCACCATATAAAGCGATACCAATACCATTGAAATCAAAATAAATAAACGTTTCATCATTTCCTCCAAAAAGTTACTTGGTCACTTAGTGAGAAGGTGACCAAGTAAAGCTAAACAATAGGGCTATACCATTCTAAACATTATAGTAGAATGCAACTTTCTCTCCCCAAGAAGTACGAATCCATGCACGAGAAGTCCCTCCAGCACCAGCATATCCCTTATCAGATGAACCAGTTTTTCTACTAACAACTGTTGAGCTATGATATTCTGAAGAGTGATAGTAGTTTGAGTAAGCACCTCCGTCACCTGAACCATACGTCCAGACACCACCATCTGGATACTTAACCGCGGCCGATACTACTGCTACACTTCCACCTAATGTTGCTGCAATGCTCGCTACAAGGGCTAATTTTTTAACTGTTTGTTTCATATTGATACTCCTCTATTTTTTATTTTATCATAAATATTTATTATATATTGTCCATTTTCTATTCAAGTAAAACTAAGTCATGGATCATAGACCTTTTCAAAGCAACACCTCATGGTATCCTCTCCTTATTTTTCTAATTTAGTCTATCAAGTTGTATTTATTATATGTTATGAATAAATTTTTTGAGACTAAGTAGACATAACTAAATTTTATTTAAACCACCAAGTAACTAAATAAAATAAACTAAAAAAGTTCATACTGTAATCTCCTTTCACATTTTTATTAATTATAAATTATTCTTAAATAAACTCAAAGGACATCAATGTCCTTAAAATAGAACCATTTCGTGTCATTTTTAGCTTATATATAAAAAACAGTCCTAAAGACGAACTTTAGAACTATTTCAATACTAGAACAAGGACATTTTTGTCACTGATTCACTATGTTTATAAATATTTTTTTAAATCTTCTTGCCATTGTTTCTCCAACATAGTAACTAAATAAGAATTTTCTATTATATCAGCAAATAGCTTCGATTTCTGATAGAACTGTTCGGCAGAAACATAATCATTGTTTATTATTAGAGATAATTTCCACTCCAACATTAATATAATTGGTTTCTTCTGAAAATCTTGTGTTTTTTCCATTATATGATTAAGGCTAAAGATATAAGCTTCGAGTGAATCATAAGACGACAAATTATCCAAACAGGCTAGACCCGAAAACAAAGTGTTACTTAAAGCAAACAGATATTCTGGTGCAATTAATTCTACATGATTTGTCAAACGAACTAAAAACGAATGAATTCTGTTAATTTCTTCAATCTGATTTTGACCTTGTTTTATCTTTGTAAGCACTATAGCAAAATATAAGTTGATAACTTCTAATTCATTTATCAAAAACAATTCCTTATCATAAATTATTTTAAAATAATCGTCCAGTACGGTTTCCCCATATTCTGGTCGTCCGCTTCGAATAACATCTATCGTTGCTCTAGTAGCTTCAAACCATATTTTTTCCTCATTAGGAAGTTGCTCATAAAATAAATCCTCTATCTCTTCCAAACACGCTTCCTTCTTATCATACTCCTCTTCTTTACCATAGATTGGTTCACGTAAAATCTGGTATTTCAATTCTAAATAAGCAGAAGGAAGAGCTGAAAAATCCGGCATAAGGCTATAAGCTGGAACTCCTAACCGGCGAGCAATATAGTCTAACTTGGGCAAACTCGGTTGCGAAGCTCCACTTTCAATTCGCGACAGTTGACGAACTGTCAGTTCTTGCTCATCTCCACAAAAATCTGGACGACTAATTCCTTTTTCTATCCGAATCTCTTTAATTTTTTGACCAGTTAACATTAGACGCCTCCTCTTCTACCTGCTTCGAAAAATACTGTGAAACTTAAAAAATTGTAACGGCTACATCTTTCCTACTCATAAGATTTCATAGCTTCTTCCACTTCCGCCAAGGTGACCCCAAACAACTCTAGGCGTTTGAGGAGTTGCTTGCCGTTGGAATAGCCGATTCGGAGAGCCTCTCCTAGATATTCTCTGCGCTTACGGCTGTCTGACCCTGCTAGAAAACCAAGGCGAATCAAGTCGCTACGACTGATGTCAAACTGACTCTCATGTTCAAATTGTTCTGTCACCTGAGCTAGAGCCGTTTTCAAATCTTCATAGCTGGCATGCTCAATTCCCAGAGAACGCCCCTTGGTTTTGGACTTGGGAACAGCTTCATCTCGTTTGAGGAAGGCATGCTGAACCGTTGGAATGGCCGTCATGATCATGCGCCGAATCCGCTCCCCATTAAAATCTGGGTCTGTAAAGACAATGACTCCATGACGTTGGTGCAAGCGCTGAATCCGCTCTATATCCTGATCATTGATGGCAGAACCTCGGGTCTCATAGGTCTCTACATCGAAGTAACGTTTGAGATTGGCCGTATCATCGCGCCCTTCGACCACGATAACTTGAGAAATTTTTTCTTTCATTATTTGCTATCCAATCCAAAAATTCGCTCCGCATTTGCAGTTGTTACCGCCGCTAGCTCTTCTGCCGTCATGCCACGCAAGTCAGCGATAAAGTCCACTACATAGCGAGTGTAGGCTGTTTTATTTTCACGACCACGTTTAGGAACAGGAGCCAAGTAGGGAGCATCCGTTTCCACCAAAATCTTGTCCAAAGGTAACTCTTTAGCTGCTTCTTGGATGTCAGTTGCCTTCTTGAAAGTCACCACTCCTGAGAAGGAAATGGTCATACCAAGCTCGACAAACTTCTCTGCCCACTCAAGCGTCCCTGAAAATGAATGCATGATACCACCTCGAGGACCAACGCCCTCGCTCTTGATAATCTCATAGGTATCTTCCAACGCATCACGGGTATGAACTACAAAAGGCAAATCCAAGTCCTTAGATAACTGAATCTGACGGCGAAAAACCTGCTCCTGCACCTCTTTTGGCGCTGTCATCCAATGGTAATCCAAACCAATCTCACCCAAGGCAACTACCTTTGGATGCTTGAGCTTATCAAGCAAGTAGGCTTCAATCTCCTCCGTGTAAGTCCCCGCTTCTGTCGGATGCCAACCAATAGTCGCGTAGAGTTGGTCGTACTCATCCACCAACTCCAAAGCACGCTCAATCGTCGGTTTATCAAAACCAACAATATTCATCTGTGTCACACCCATCTCAGCAGCCAAGGTAATTTCTTCTGCCTCACGACCTGCAAATTCTTCTACATTCAAGTGTGTATGTGTATCAAAAATCATCTCTTCTAACCTCGTTTTCTATCTACTATTATAGCAAAAAAACTGACCTCTCTCCTCATCTGTACAAAATATTCTAAAATCCATCGTCCTCTCTTGACGCTATTTTCCCAAAGCAGTATAATAACACTTATTGAAATTTTCAGAAAAGGAAAATACCATGTTTACAAAATTAAAACAGACTTTTATCGGTCGTCCTCTTAAATCCTTAACAGAAGGCGAGGGAGGTCTGCTGGGAAAAATGCAGGCCTTGGCCATGTTGTCAAGCGACGCTCTATCTTCCATTGCCTATGGGCCTGAGCAAGTAGTCCTCGTCTTGGCTAGTCTCTCTCCTCTTGCGATATGGTGGAGCCTTCCTATCGGCCTCTTTGTCCTCCTGCTCCTATCTAGCCTGACCGTCTCCTACCGTCAAATCATCCATGCCTACCCTCAAGGGGGAGGGGCCTATATGGTTACTCGAGAAAATCTATCTCCCGAACTTGGCTTAATCGCTGGAGGTAGTCTGCTAGTTGACTACATGCTGACCGTAGCGGTATCTGTTGCATCTGGAGCCGATGCTATCACAGCAGCTCTCCCTGCTCTACACCCTTACAACCTCCACATTTCCATTTTTCTAGTTTGCTTGCTTATGCTCTTGAATTTACGGGGCTTAAAAGAATCTGCCAGTTCACTGATGATTCCTGTCTATCTCTTTATCATCAGTACTGTCTTTCTCTTGCTCTACGGAATCTTTCAACTAATGACAGGGTCTCTCAGCTATCAGGCAACTTCACCTATTGGGCATGCTGTTCCGAGCCTGTCTATCATTCTCATTCTAAGAGCTTTTACCAGCGGATCTGCCTCTCTGACAGGGGTTGAAGCTATTTCAAATGCCGTTCCCTTTTTCAAGACTCCGAAAGAAAAGAATGCTGCTCAGACCTTGACCATCATGGCCTTGATTTTAGGTTTTCTTTTTGCATGCATTACCTTCCTAAACTACTGGATGGGGATTATGCCTCAACACGGAGAAACTATTCTTTCACAGATGGCTCAAGGCATCCTTGGTAATTCCTTCTTAGGTCACCTTGGCTATTATATCTTCCAATTCTCCACAGCCTTGATTTTAGCAGTAGCTGCAAATACTGGCTTTTCGGCCTTCCCTATGCTGGCTTACAATATGGCTAAAAATAAATACATGCCCCATCTCTTTATGGAAAAAGGAGACCGCCTAGGCTACTCCAATGGAATTTTAACTCTGGCATTTGGGGCTATGATTCTTCTTCTCATTTTTAATGGCAATACCGAACGTTTGATTCCTCTCTATACTATCGGTGTATTCGTGCCCTTTGCCCTTTCTCAGACTGGGATGATTCGCCATTGGAAAAAAGAAAAAGGAGCAAATTTCTTAAAACCTGCTCTTGCCAATATCCTTGGGGCAATCATTTGCTACGCGATTGTACTAATCTTGCTCTTTTTCCGTCTCAGTGATATCTGGCCCTTCTTCCCGATTATTCTCGTACTCACCCTACTCTTCTTAGCAATTCACAGTCATTACCAAAAAGTAGCCCAACAACTGCGACTCTATGAAGGAATCGAAAAACGTACCTACGATGGCAATCTTGTCCTCGTCCTAGTAGGAAATGTTACCAGAGTCAGCGTCGGAGCCATTAACTATGCCCAAAGTATCGGTGACGAAGTCTTAGCCATGCACATTTCTACAAAGGAAACCGCAGAAAAAGACCAAGAAATTCTCCAAGAATTTGCCGATTACTTCCCAACCATTACTCTGAAAAATATCAAGACCAGCTATCGTGACATCATCACCCCTACTGTCAAGTATGTCAAACGGATTTCCGAGGAAGCTCAGAAAAAGAACTATACAGTCACTGTCCTCGTCCCCCAGTTTATCCCTAATAAACCTTGGCAAAATATCCTGCACAATCAGATGAGTCTTAAACTCAAATACGCCCTTCGTTGGCACCAAGACGTCGTTGTCGCTAGCTACTCTTATCACTTAAAAGAATAAAGAAAAGGCCCTACCAGAACCAAGAAGTATCTGGTAAGGCCTTTTTCTGAATCCAGTCACTATACTTATACTCAATGAAAATCAAAGAGCAAACTAGGAAGCTAGCCGCAGGCTGCTCGAAGCACTGCTTTGAGGTTGTAAATAAGACTGACGAAGTCAGCTCAAAACACTGTTTTGAGGTTGCAGATAGAACTGACGAAGTCAGTAACATATATACGGTAAGGCAACGCTGACGTGGTTTGAAGAGATTTTCGAAGAGTATTAACTGAAAAGCATGACTAGGAATATCATTGAATGTGGTTAGCTAAATCTTCCTGAGCTTTTTTATTTGACTCAGCTTTTTCTTTCAGCCATTTTTCATAGAGTTCTTGGTACTGTTTAGCAGTTACTGGCTCTTTTTGCAATTCAACATATTTGTAGTTGTCAGCATCTCCTTTGTGTCCAACGAATGAGAATGGACCTGTAAACGGTACAGTCTTACGGAAGATTGGGTTGGCTCCACCACTTTGAACTGGTAGGAAGAGGGCACTATCTGTCAACCAAGCTTGGGCTTCAGCATATTTTTCATAGCGAGCTTGAGTATCTGTGATTTCCGCATCAGCCTGATCCAAGAGTTTCTTGTAGTCAGCAAGACCAATCTTATCCTTAACCTCCTTGTCTTTTCCTTCAGACAAGCCCATATTTTTCAACTGAGAACCTGTCTCTGGGTCTAGAATCGCTAGGTAAGTCTTAGGATCAGAGTAGTCTCCACCCCATCCTGAGATGTCGATATCGTAGTCTTTTTGTTCTGCTGTATCTGCAAAGTAGGTTGCTTGGTCTTTTTCATCTGGAGAAAGTTGGATAACATCGATGACCACATTCTCCTTACCAAGGGTTTCTTCCACTGTTTGTTTGAAAGAGCCGGCCTGTTGCACATCTAATTTAGCAGTCTGGTCAACTGGCATATCTAAATGAATTGGGAAAGTTACTCCCTGAGCTTGCAGACTTTCTTTGGCCTTAGCAAACTTCTCTTTGGCCTTGTCTGGGTTCAAGAAGGCTTGCTTACCATCATTTAGGTTAATATTTGCCCAATCTTTACCGTAGTTGACAATTTTTTCATTGACAATATCACCAAAGTTCTTATCGCCAACTTGGACAAAGTTACTTGGTGTAACTGTGTTACGCAAGATACGGTCTGCTCCATCTTCACCATTTGTCTGTGCTGCATAAGCATGACGGTCAAAGGCAAAGTTGATAGCCTGACGGAAATCTTTATTCTGCATAGCTGCGCGTGAATCTGTCTTTTCCTTATCAGACTGTTTCATAGTTTGTTTGTAGCTTTGACGATTAACGTTGAAAAGATAATAGAAAGTAACTGAGTTTTGTGGTGTGTAGGTAATCTTGTCCTCATTTCCCTTCTTGAGTTCAGCAAAGACTGAACTTGTTGGGAAGATACGGCCATCTGTATAATTACCATCCAAGAAACCTCTAGCAATGCTGTCTTGGTCAGAACCGTCAAAGAAAGAGAGTTTCACTTTCTCAATTTTGACATTGTCCTTATCCCAGTAATTAGGGTTTTTATCAAACTCAATCAAAGATGGCTCTTTGTCAACTGTAGTGGGTTGAAGAAAAGCTAAGCTCGAGAAAGGACAAATTTCGTCCTTTCTTTTTTGATGTTTAGAGCGATAAAAATCCTTTTTTTGAAGTTTTCAAAGTTCCGAAAACCAAAGGCATTGCGCTTGATAAGTTTGATGAGATTATTGGTCGCTTCTAATTTGGCGTTTGAATAGGGTAGTTGAAGGGCATTGACAATTTTCTCTTTGTCCTTTAGAAAGGTTTTAAAGACAGTCTGAAAAAGAGGATGAACCTGCTTTATATTGTCCTCAATCAGTCCGAAAAATTTGTCTGCCTCTTTGTTCTGAAAGTGAAAAAGCAGGAGCTGGTAGAGATGATAGTGGTGTTTCAAGTCTTCTGAATAGTTCAAAAGCTTGTCTAGAATCTCTTTATTGGTCAAGTGCATACGAAAAGTAGGACGATAAAAACGTTTAGCGCTAAGTTTACGACTATCCTGTTGGATGAGTTTCCAGTAGCGTTTGATAGCCTTGTATTCATGAGATTTTCGTTCAAACTGATTCATGATTTGGACACGCACACGACTCATAGCACAGCTTAGATGTTGTACAATATGGAAACGATCTAGAACGATTTTAGCACACGGAAAAAGTTTTCTAGCCAAGTCATAGTAGGGACTAAACATATCCATAGTAATGATTTTCACTCGACATCGGACTGCCCTATCATATTTAAGAAAGTGATTTCGGATAATAGCTTGTGTTCTACCTTCAAGAACAGCGGTGATATTGAGCTTTTCAAAATCTTGCGCAATGAAACTCATCTTTCCCTTTGTAAAGGTATACTCGTCCCAGGACATAATCTGTGGAAGGCGAGAAAAATCATGTTTAAAGTGAAAGTCATTGAGCTTGCGAATAACAGTTGAAGTTGAAATGGACAGCTGATGAGCAATATCGGTCAAAGAAGTCTTTTCAATCAGCTTTTGAGCAATTTTTTGATTAATGATACGAGGGATTTGATGATTTTTCTTTACTAGAGGAGTCTCAGTGACCGTCATTTTAGAGCACTGATAGCACTTAAAACGGCGTTTTTTAAGGAGAATTCTAGTAGGCATACCAGTTGTTTCGAGGTAAGGAATTTTAGAAGTCTTTTGAAAGTCATATTTCTTCATTTGACTTCCACAATCAGGACAAGATGGGGCATCGTAGTCCAGTTTAGCGATGATTTCCTTGTGTGTATCTCTATTAATGACATCTATAATTTGGATATTAGGGTCTTTGATATCGAGTAGTTTTGTGATAAAATGTAATTGTTCCATATGATTCTTTCTAATGATGGTTTGGTCGCTTTTCATTATAGATGATATGGGACTTTTTTTCTACAACAAAATAGGCTCCATAATATCCATAGGGGATTTACCCACTACAAATATTATAGAGCCATTTTATAAGTGTAAGTCAAGCCATCTTTTGACACTGTCCATGACTCAGCCATAGACGGGATTAGATTGCCATACTGGTCATTTTCCAACAAGCCATCAATCAAGTTGGCTGTGATACTAGATGTAGAGTCTCGAGTAGAGGTAATGTAATCCAAGGTATCTGGATTGTTGACAAAGATATAAGAGTAAGTCTTGTCAGCATTACTTGATTGAGATGATCCACATGCTGCTAAAGCTAGACCTGCTGTCAAAGCCATAGCTCCAAAAAGCATAACTTTTGATTTCTTCATGATTATTCTCCATTTTTACAGTATGTGAAATATTATACACTATTCGAGCAAAAATATAAAGCTTTTTGTACTTTTTTACAAAAATAAAAATCAGTAGACTCGAGTTCCTACTGATTTTTGATAGAATTCGTTTGGATTATGCAGCCAAAACTTTGCGTCCTTTACGACGACGAGCTGCCAATACGCGACGACCGTTTTTAGTTGACATACGGTTACGGAATCCGTGTTTGCGCGCACGACGAAGTTTACTTGGTTGATAAGTACGTTTCACGATGAATACCTCCTCATAGATTTTGTATTCGTTTAGCCGGCTATAAAGTGATCAGTTACTAAACATACTTTACTATTCTATCTGATTCTTTTACTTTTGTCAATAGCTCAAGGCAAATGTTTCCAGCTTTTTCGAATGTAAGCCCTATCTACGATACTGTTTCAAGAAACGAGTCATCTTTTCTTGGATTTGGGCTAGTTCATCAACACGAGGAAGGTAAACAATACGGAAGTGGTCTGGTTCCTGCCAGTTAAAGCCTCGACCATGAACCAAGAGAACCTTTTCCTGCTTCAAGAAATTAAGGACAAACTGCTCATCATCATCGATACGGTACATATTGCGGTCAATTTTAGGGAAGATATAGAGCCCAGCCTTGGGTTTAACCGCAGACAAACCTGGGATATCCTGAATGGCATTATAGATGAAGTTTCTTTGCTCGTAAATTCGTCCACCAGGAAGGAGCAATTCATCAACTGATTGGTGGCCACCCAAGGAAGTTTGTACGACTTGTTGGGCCAAAACGTTAGAGCAAAGGCGCATATTGGATAGCATATTGAGCCCTTCGATATAGCCTTTAACATGAGTCTTAGGTCCAGACAAGACCATCCAACCCACACGGAAACCAGCGATACGGTGAGATTTTGATAGACCGTTCATGCTGACACAGAAAACATCTGGTGCCAGGCTCGCCACAGGCGTATGCACATGTCCATCCATTACCATACGGTCATAGATTTCATCCGCAAAGATAATCAAATCATTTTGACGGGCAATCTCAATAATCTCCAGCAAGAGTTCTTTAGGATAAAGGGCTCCAGTTGGGTTGTTTGGATTGATAAGGACGATTGCCTTGGTATTAGAAGTGATTTTTGACTTGATATCGTCAATATCTGGGTACCATTCTGCAGCTTCATCACAGATATAGTGAACGGCATTTCCTCCAGCTAGGCTGACAGCCGCTGTCCAAAGAGGATAGTCTGGCATAGGCACCAAGACCTCATCTCCATTGTCCAAAAGCCCCTGCATGGACATGACAATCAACTCACTAACACCATTTCCAAGATAAATATCATCAATATCTACATTTGGGAATTTCTTCAGTTGACAATACTGCATAATAGCCTTACGGGCTGAGAAAATCCCCTTGGAGTCAGAATATCCTTCACTATCACGTGCATTCATAATCAAGTCATGAATGACCTCGTCTGGCGCTGTAAAGCCAAATTCTGCTGGATTTCCTGTATTCAGACGTAAAATCTTTTCTCCGTTTGCTCGCATCCGCATGGCTTCTTCCAAAACAGGACCACGGATATCATAAGCAACATGCTCTAACTTACTAGACTTGTTATATTCTTTCATCTTGTTTCCTCAATTCATCGAGATAGTAACATTATACCACTAGAAAGGGATTGCGACAAGTTTACTGAAATGTGTTATTAAAATCCTACAGAAGAAAACCTCACTAAGAGCGAGGTCAAGACAGGGGAGATAGCAGGTGTTTTGACAAAAAAACATCACATACCAAAAGATAAGCCTAGAAAAAGCAAGCCTAAAAAGGAGTCATAAAGAAGATTGAACATGAGGAAAAGTCCCCATATCATCAAGTAATCCCAACGCCCAGTTCGTTTTGCAACTAGGAATAAGAGTAGATGGTAGAGTACATGAAAGACTAAAAAACCGATAAACCCTGGATAAAGAAGTGGTATCAGACTCTCTAATTGCCAGATCATGATAACTTCTACCAAGACCGAAGCTAAGATGATTCCATAATAAAGGAAATTTGATGTTTGAAAAGAGCTTTTCATCATTCTCCCTCCCTTCACTTCTTTCCTGCTATCCTTTCTTTTATTTTATCATATATTTATATAGATTTTAATCGCTAACATTCTTTTGAAAAATACTTTTTTTGCTTTACTTCTATAGTGAAAAGGTTTACAATTATAGTAAGAAAATTTCAGGAGGTTTCATTATGGCACAACGTTACCAAAATATCATGGTCGCAATCGATGGTTCTAAAGAAGCAGACTTGGCTTTTGTCAAGGGAGTTCATTCTGCTCTACGAAACGACGCTAAACTCACCATCGCACATGTCATTGACACACGCGCACTCCAAAGCGTATCCACCTTTGATGCTGAAGTTTACGAAGAACTCCAAGTCGACGCTGAAAGTCTGATGAAAGAGTACGAAAAACGTGCTAAAGATGCTGGGGTGGCAGATGTTCATATCGTCATTGAAATGGGAAATCCAAAGACCCTACTGGCACGTACTATTCCAGATGCAGAAGAAGTTGATCTCATCCTCGTTGGCGCAACAGGTCTCAACGCCTTTGAACGCCTCTTGGTCGGTTCTTCATCTGAATACATCCTCCGCCATGCTAAGGTTGATTTGCTAGTTGTGAGAGAACAAGAAAAAACCTTATAATCACAAAGAAAAGGAGCCCAGAGCTCCTTTTTGTTTACTATTTATACTCTTCGAAAATCTCTTCAAACCACGTCAACGTCGCCTTGCCGTATATATATGTTACTGACTTCGTCAATTCTATCTACAACCTCAAAGCAATGCTTTGAGCAGCCTGCGGCTAGTTTCCTAGTTTGCTCTTTGATTTTCATTGAGTATTATTTCTCTCTTTATGACGCTCATAAGCCTTGAGCTGGCGCTGCAGTTCCTTTTTAATAGCAGGTTCTGGAGCATATTTTTCTTCCCAATCATCTGGTTTTAAGATTTTATGGGTCACTGGATCAAAATGAGCCTTGCCATCTGGAAAAATTTTCCCCATATTGGCCTGATGAACAATATCAAAAATACGTTCTGGATCCACCCCCATCAAGACAAAACTACCGTAGGTAAAGTAAAGCGTGTCGATCAAGGCATCCACCTGCCCTACCAAATCTTGCTGTGCAGGTGTCTTCTTGGCTACTTTATCTGCTGCCTTATCAAGGGCCTGATGAAGTTGCGATAAAGCTTGACCAAAATCCTCTTCAGAGGGACTGGCTGCTCGAACAAACTCCACCAATTCTTCTATTTTAAAGCCAGCCCTGTGGGTTGCACCTTCTAAATCCCAAGCTCGAGGTTCTTCTTGGGTTCGTTCATCCATCATGTGGTGGAAGGTCTTGACCTTATTGAAATGATAGTCACGGCTGACAAAGACTTTTTCTGAAGCTAGAACACCAAAATGTTCCAAGGCCTTGTGGATTCCGTCTTGCTGATTGCTAGTTGTGATATGCTTGGCAACTTCCTTGACACTGCTACTACCATTTCCCATAGCGACCGACATACCGACACCCGCCAGCATTTCTAGGTCGTTATCTGAGTCACCAAAGGCCATGACTTGGTTGAGATCAAAACCATATTCTTTCCCAACTCGTCGAATGCCTTCCAATTTAGAGTTTCCTTGATTGATGACATCCGCTGCAAAAGGATTGCTACGTGTCAATTTCAAGTCTTCAAAATCAGCTGCTGCCTTCTCAGATTCTTCTGGCGTCATCAGCATCAAGACTTGGTAGATAGGCTGATTCATTAGATCAAGTAGGTCTTCTTCCTTTTGGGGAACAACCTTGCTAACCATACGATTAAAGGAATGACTCACTGTCCGAGTTAAAACTGAGGGAACGAAGCGACTGATTCGTTGGGAAAAAGAACCCAGACCAAAAGACATGATTTTGGAACCCAACATGGCATCCTTGGTCCCTAGAGCAATCTCCTTGCCCTCTTTTTTAGCATAACTGATTAACTGGCGCAAATGTAACTTGGAAATTGGGCTCGTGAACAAGACTCTGTCTTTATTAAAGATATACTGGCCATTGTAGGTTACCGCAAAGTCCAAATCCAAATCGTCCATCAATTCCTTAACAAAAAAAGGTCCTCGTCCTGTCGCTACGCCGACAAGTACCCCTTGTTCTTTGACGATTTTAATCGCGTCCTTAGTGGATTTCAAAACACTCTTGCGATCGTTGACCAAGGTTCCATCGATATCAAAAAAAACAGCTTTGACTTCCATCCTATCCCAATCTCCCCTTTTGTGATACAATGATTATACCACATTTCAGAAAGAGTGAGTAAATCATGCCTAAGAAAATCCTTGTTTTACATACGGGCGGAACTATTTCCATGCAAGCCGATGCTTCTGGCGCTGTTGTGACGAGTTCAGATAATCCCATGAACCATGTGTCCAATCCTCTTGAAGGAATCCATGTCCACGCCTTGGACTTTTTTAACCTGCCAAGCCCTCATATCCAACCCAAGCATATGCTGGCCCTCTACCAAAAAATCAAAGAGGAAGCTGCTAACTACGATGGAGTGGTAATCACACACGGGACCGATACTTTAGAGGAAACAGCCTATTTCCTTGATACCATGGAAGTTCCCCATATGCCTATCGTTCTAACAGGGGCAATGCGTAGCTCTAACGAACTCGGCAGCGACGGTGTTTATAACTATCTGAGTGCTTTACGGGTGGCTAGCGATGACAGGGCTGCGGACAAAGGGGTTTTGGTTGTTATGAACGATGAAATCCATGCTGCCAAGTATGTTACCAAAACGCATACGACCAACGTCGGCACCTTCCAGACCCCAACACATGGGCCACTTGGTCTGATTACGAAGCGGGAAATCCTCTACTTCAAAACAGCTGAACCTCGTGTTCGCTTTGACCTTGATCACATACAAGGTTTGGTCCCTATCATCTCGGCTTATGCCGGTATGACAGATGAGCTGATTGGTATGCTGGATTTGGAACAATTGGACGGTTTGATTATCCAAGCCTTCGGAGCTGGTAATATTCCCAAAGAAACAGCTCAAAAATTAGAAAGCCTTCTGCAAAAAGGAATCCCAGTCGCCCTTGTTTCACGATGCTTTAACGGTATTGCGGAACCTGTTTATGCCTACCAGGGCGGGGGCGTGCAGTTGCAAAAATCTGGTGTCTTCTTTGTTAAAGAACTCAACGCCCAAAAAGCCCGCCTAAAGCTCCTCATTGCCCTCAATGCCGGACTAACAGGACAGGCTTTGAAAGACTATATGGAAGGGTAAGTCTCTTCTCTAAAAACAAATCAGGAAATCTTCACGATTCCCTGATTTTTTCTATTTACGTTTTCGTGTTGAACGGCGTTCTGTCAAACCATGAGGTAAGAGAACTTCACGTTCTTCCAACTCTTCCTTGTGCATAATCTTAGTCAACATACGCATGCTAATAGCACCAAGGTCATAAAGAGGTTGGGCAATAGTTGTCAAGTTTGGGCGGGTAAAGCGTGAGACTTGTGAATCATCACTAGTAATGATTTCAAATTCTTCTGGTACTGACACACCCTTATCAGCAAGGCCGTTCAAGACACCTGCTGCCAATTCATCACCTGTTACAACTGCTGCAGTTGCGTTTGATGAAATCAAGCGTTCTGCCAAGGCATAGCCATCTTCATAAGTGTATTTAGACTCAAATACCAATCCTTCGCTATAAGAAATCCCTGCTTTTTTCAAGGCTTCCTTGTAGCCAACCAAACGAACCTTACCATTGATGTCATCCACTAGCGGACCACTAACGAAAGCAATGCGCTCGTTCTCTTTAGCAAGGTAGGTCACTGCATCAATCGTTGCTTGTTTGTAGTCAATATTAACACTTGGAAGCTGGTGTTCCACATCTACTGTTCCTGCAAGAACAACTGGTGTTCGAGAACGAGAAAACTCTGAACGAATTTTTTCAGTCAAGTGGTAGCCCATAAAGATAATACCATCCACCTGCTTAGAAAACAGGGTATTGACAACTGAAACTTCCTTGTCATCATCCTCATCACTATTTGCAAGGACGATATTGTACTTGTACATTTCAGCGATATCGTCAATCCCTTTAGCAAGCGTTGAGAAATAGCCATTGGTAATATTTGGGATCACCACACCGACAGTGGTTGTCTTTTTACTTGCAAGACCACGCGCCACAGCATTTGGACGGTAATCCAAACGATCAATCACCTCAAGCACTTTTTTACGAGTATTCTCTTTTACATTCTTATTGCCATTGACTACACGGCTAACCGTCGCCATTGAAACTCCTGCTTCACGGGCGACATCATAAATCGTTACTGTATCGTCTGTATTCATTCCATTTCCTTTCTATATCATACCTCACGAGACTCCAAAAAAGAGACGGTATGAAAATTTCGTTTTCATGATTCCACTTATTCCATTTTATCACTATTTGTAAACACTTTCAAGCGTTTTTTGAAGATTATTTGAAAAAATTTCATAGGAAGCTATGTTTATGAAGAAAAAATCACCTTTTCTTGATTTTTAATCCTATTTGCTGTATGATAAGGGAAAAGAAAGGGGGAAGAAATATGGCTTTTACCAATACCCACATGCGGTCAGCTAGTTTTGGCATTGTTACCAGCTTGCCTGATGATGTTATTGACTCTTTTTGGTATATCATCGACCACTTCTTAAAAAATGTCTTTGAATTGGAGGAGGAACTCGAGTTTCAATTGCTCAATAACCAAGGAAAAATTACCTTCCACTTTTCAAGTCAACACCTCCCTACAGCCATTGATTTTGACTTTAACCACCCTTTCGACCCTCTTTATCCCCCCAGAGTACTGGTTTTAGACATGGACGGTAGAGAAACTATCCTCCTCCCAGAAGAAAATGACCTATTTTAAAAACTCTAGCCTTCAGTTACAAACGACTGAAAACTAGAGTTTTTCTATTTTTTCAAAGCATCATACAAGTTGCGAATAGGTTGCTTTAATGTCGGATGGATAAAATGAGGCGCAATTTCTTGAAGAGATTCAAGAACAAAAAGGCGTTCCGCTATGTAAGGATGAGGCAAGATGAGGTCGTCTGTATAAAGGATCTGGTCCTCCACAAAGAGCAAGTCCAAATCAATCAAACGAGGTCCCCAATGCACTTCTCTAACCCTTCCCATCTCTGACTCAATGGCTAGTAAGGTATCTAACAAGACTGGGGCGGGCAACCAGGTTTCCACCTCAACCACTTGATTAGCAAAACTATCTTGCTCCACACCACCCCAAGGCTCCGTCGTTAAGACACTGGACTCTTTAAGAATATGGATACCTCGATTTCGCATTTTCTCAATGGCTTGCTCCAAGTTTGCTTGTTTATCTCCCATATTGCTTCCTAGGGCGATAAAGGCTCGTTGCTTGCGACGATGAATAGTTACTGAGCAAGTATCTAGTGGCAAATGCACTGGCGCCCAAGGTTTTTTCAGTTCCAGCTTTATTTCTTGGACAATAGGATAGGCCTCAAAGGTACGTTCTACCAGTTTGTAGGCCACCGTTTCAATCAAGTCCTCACTCGCTTCCTGAAACCATGTCGTCCACTGCTGACACAGTTCTCCATAATGGACAGAAGCCGTTAAATCCAAATCTGTCGCCGCCTTGGTCATATCATAGGATAGGATTGCGGAAATAACAAACTTCTGCCCCAATTCTTTCTCACTAGGAAAAAGACCATGATAGGCAAAAATTTCCAAATCCTTAATCTGTAGTTGATCCATAATGATTCCTTTCTAGAAAAATCCGCTTCAAGCGGATTCTTTTTATAGTCCCATTAAACGATAAGCTTGGTCTCGAAGATCCTTATCTGTTTCAAATAGACCTCTAGCTACTGTCGTCAAGGTTGCAGTTCCTGGTTTTCTGACACCACGCATACTCATACACATATGCTCCGCCTCAATGACAACAAAGGCTCCTTTAGCACCTAGATACTCCATCAAGGCATCGGCTACTTCGATATTCAATCGTTCTTGAATTTGTGGTTTTTTAGAATAAACTTCAACCGTACGGGCTAGCTTAGATAAACCTGCCACACGACCATCTGGAATGTAGGCAATATGCGCTCTCCCATAAAATGGTAGAAAGTGGTGTTCACACATGGTATGGAAAAAGATATCCTTTTCTACCACCATATTATCGTCGATAATCTCAAAGGATTTTGACAAATGTTCCTCTGCTGTTTGACCAAGACCTGAAAAAATCTCTTGGTACATACGAGCGACACGAGCAGGTGTTTCCTGCAAGCCTTCGCGATTAACGTCCTCTCCTACAGCCTCGATAATCATTTTTACAGCTGCTTCAATCTTTTGTTTATCCATTCTCTTTTTTCCTCTCCATCAGATAGGCTCTCACTTGGCTCAAGAAATACAAGGAACCTGTGACAATCCTAACTGTTTTTTTCTCTTCTTTTTTATCTGTCAATTTCTGCTCTAGAAAATCCTGCCAATCTTGGTAGCTGAGATTTCTAGACTTAGCTACCTCTTTCAGCACGCTTTCATCAGTCGCCCGACTATCGTCAAAATGTGTCAGAGTAAGCTCGGTATCTGGGATTTGCTCCAACAAATCCAACATATCCTCCAAGGCCTTGGTTTTGATGCAAGTAAAGAGGATTTCCTTACGATAATCCGCAAAGCGTTCTTGCAAGGTTGCTAATAAAGCCTTGATAGCATGGGGATTGTGGGCTCCATCCAAAATCATCAAGGGATCTCTTGACACGATTTCCAAACGTCCTGGCCACCTTGTTTCTTCCAGAGCTTGAGCAAGCAAATGATTGCTTGCTAGTTCTCGACCATCTTCTTGACAAAAAGTATCAAGTAAAGCTATGGCCATCCCAGCATTCTCTATCTGGTGCAAACCAAGCAGGCCAGTCTGGAAGCGACCTTGTCTGACAACACTTGTATAGTCAAAGACTTCGCCTGTAACCACACTCTTTTGATGGCTGACTTGATAATCTTTCCCATAGGCAAGTCTCGGCGCATTTTTATCTTCCGCAATAGCGTCAATGACAACCAAAGCT
This sequence comes from Streptococcus mitis, assembly GCF_965111735.1. Taxonomy (GTDB): domain Bacteria; phylum Bacillota; class Bacilli; order Lactobacillales; family Streptococcaceae; genus Streptococcus; species Streptococcus mitis_DR. The sequence goes on along the minus strand of NZ_OZ217346.1, from coordinate 219,224 downwards.
TCTGGAGCGATACGACCTGTTACCAAGGGAATACCTTGTTTGATAATACCAGCTTTCTGCTCTGCTATGGCTTCCAAGGTGTCACCAAGTAGGGCTACATGGTCCAGTCCAATGGTTGTGATGCCTGTTAAAATTGGCTGGCAGACATTGGTACTATCCAAGAGTCCACCCATGCCGACTTCCATGATAGCCACATCTACTTGCTCCGAGGCAAAGTAATCATAGGCTATAGCTGTAATTATCTCAAACTCAGTTGTCCCCTGCAAATTGGTAGCCGATTCCCCTTCCAACAAAGACTGATAGTCTGCCATGAGGGCTTCTAGTCTAGCTTCTGGGATAGATTCCCCATTGATGCTAATCTGATCTGTGTAATGAATGAGATAGGGCGAGCTGAAAACACCAACTCTCAGCCCTAGCTTTTCTAGCATATTTTTCAAAAAAGCAATGGTCGAACCCTTGCCATTGGTTCCTCCAATATGGATGACCTTGAGTTTGAGATGGGGATTGCCACGCAAAGCTAACAGTTCCACCATTCGTTCCAAGCCAAAATGCGGTTGGTCCGTCCGGTAGTTAGCAATCCAGTGATTGTTTTCAATTTCTTTCATCTTATTTATATTGTTTTAAATCTAGATTTTCCGCTTCATCAGCTAGACGAATGGCGGAGGCAATTTCAACTGCCATCCTGTGACTAGCTACGTCATGCACGCGCACCACTTCTACACCCTGTCTTGCAGCAATACTGGTTACATGAGCCGAAGCCGTATCTCGATTGCGGAAACCAAGTTCTGTCTCATGATTGACTTCAAAACCATTTTCTTCAAGAATATTGATGACAAACCGCTTGCGCGACACTCCGAGAAAGATTGGATATCCTTTCTGATGTAGTTTATCCAGATCCCGTAAAAGAAGCAGATTTTCTTTCTTGGTCAGACCAAAGCCAATTCCTGGATCCAACAGGATATTTTCTTGTGCGATTCCAGCTTGATTCGCTCTCGCTAAGGCTCTGTCAAAGAAAGCCTCCATCAAGTCTTCGATTGGCAATTTTTCGAAGTCAGCTAACTCTTCCTCTGTAAAAGCTTGATTAAATCCAAAATGAGGAAATATGAGCGAGCTAGGATGCTGAGGTCGCGCCATGACTGGATTAAACATAATGACTACTTTCGCACCAGCCTTAGCAACCACATCCGCCATTTTCTCATCACCCATAAGACCAGTGATATCATTGACTATATTGGCACCAGCAGCCAAAGCAGCCTCTGCCACCTGACTCTTCCAAGTATCAATAGAGATGAGGACATCACTTTCCTTGCGAATCTCTTTAATCACTGGAACAACACGCTGGATTTCCTCTTCTATCTCAACATAGCTGCTTCCCGGCCGAGTCGATTCTCCGCCAATATCTAGCATACTAGCCCCTTCTGCTATCAATTTACGAGCCTGCTGGAGTGCTTGCTCAAGAGCAAAAAATTGACCACCGTCCGAAAAGGAGTCTGGGGTTACATTGATAATTCCGCAAATAGCTGTTTTTGCATGATTTGCTTTACTTGACATATCGGTCACTCCCTCAAGGCTTTTCACCATATTATTTCTCTATTTTACCATAAAAAGAAAAAGATGGACACGATTGAATTCATCTTTTTCCCAGTAGAAACAAGTAAGCAATTGTCAAAAATCTTAAACAGAAAGCCCTAATGTCCGACTCAAAATCACCACGAGAGCCAACAAACAGAAAGCAACCCCATTCACAATCATGTGAAGTAAGATAGACATTTCTAAACGTTGGGTCTTGTAAGCCGTCCAAGATAGAACTGTCGACATACCTCCATAAATCAATAAAGAAGGTAAATTACTTGGTTGATGCAATAAAGCAAAGACAATCGTACCAACTACAAATCCCAAGTTCTCTTTTCCTCGGAAAATCTTTTTAGGAACAATCCCACGGCACAAGATTTCCTCACAAATTGGAGCAAGCAAGGCCAATAAGAAGAAACTGGAAATCAGAGAACTATTCTGAACCATATCGTTAATCTGAGACTGGTTACTTGTTGTCGTCTCATTTGACAGTTGTAACAAGATAGATCCAAGTATATTTGACCCGATAATAACTAAATAACTCAAGCCCAAACGTGCCAAATCCTTCGCTCTAAAAAAAGAAAAATTAAAACTTGCTAACTGCGTTTTACGAGCTCCAATAATAAATAGTGCCAGAACTACAATCGAAATACCAGCAACTATCAACCCTGACTGCAACAGTGGTATTGCATTTAAAGTTAAAATAGCAGTAACCCCTATAGGAATCTGATATAAAATTGTCGCCAGCAAAAAGATTAACAACCAACCTGCACGATTCAATAATTCTTTCCACATATTTTTCTCTTTCATCACCTATCTCCTTTGTATTAAAAAAGGGGAAAAATCCCCCTGGGTAATCCTATTATAAGGCCATGCTAATATAGTTAAGGATAAATAAGGCATCCAAAATCCAAATCATGACATGAACATCTTTAGCTTGACCTTTGACAAGCTTAGTCAAAGTGTAAGTCAAGAAACCAACTGCAATCCCTTGAGTGATAGAGTAGCTGAATCCCATAAAGATAGATGTGAAGAAAGCAGGAACCGCTTCAGCCATATCGTCCCAATGGATATTTTTCAAGCTACCAAGCATCATAATTCCAACAATAATCAAGATTGGAGCTGTAGCAGATGAAGGTACGATAGCTAACAGTGGGCTAAAGAAGCTTGAGATCGCAAAACAAATTGCCACGACCAAGGCTGTCAAACCAGTACGTCCACCTGCACCGATACCAGCAGCAGACTCAACATAAGTCGTTACGTTCGAAGTACCAGCGATGGCACCAATTGAAGTACCAATCAAGTCAGAGTAAAGAGCCTTGTCCAACTTAGCTGATTGGTGGTTTTCACCATTTGTCGCTACGATACCAACTTTTTCACCTGTACCGATCAAGGTACCAATCGTGTCAAAAATATCTGTCAATGAGAAGGCTAGAATGGCCATCAGAGTTTCAGGCAAGCGAGCTGTATCTGAAATCAAAGCTCCCAAACCTTCTGAACCAAGAGCTGCACCAAAAACTATCTTCAAATCTTCAAAGGCTGCACCAACATGGTTATTAGCAAAATCGATACTAGACAAATCTACCAAACCAACTGCGATAGCAAGAACAGTTGTTGTCAAGATAGAGAGGATAATTCCCCCTTTAATTCCTTTGATAACAAAGAAGATTGTGATAGCAAGTCCTGCAAGAGCCACCAAAACAGCTGGATTATTAAAGTCAACTAATCCTGGAACCGCTGAAGAGTTCGCTGCAATCGTTGCTTTAGCTTTGTCAGCCCCTTCTCCTACAACAGTATAGTTACCTGGATCAATCGTAAATTTCAAAAGTCCAGCATTCTTAATCCCTACATAGGCGAGGAAGACACCGATACCGGCTGAAATAGCTGAGCGAAGGGCATTTGGAATCGATTCAATGATCATTTTACGAACATTTGTCAAGGTAATAATCAATGAAATAATCCCACAGATGAAGACCATAGCTAGGGCTTGTTGCCATGAATAACCAAGCCCGAATACAACTGTAAAGGTAAAGAAGGCATTCAATCCCATACCTGGTGCTTGGGCATAAGGTAAGTTAGCGTAAAAAGCCATCATCAAGGTACCCGCTACTGCACCAATAATCGTCGCTAGGAAGACACCCTGAGCAGGCATCCCTGTTTGTGAAAGCATTTGTGGGTTTACAAAGAGAATATAGCTCATTGCAAAGAAAGTTGTTAAACCAGCGAGAACCTCTGTACGAACGTCTGTACCGTTCTCTTTTAGTTTAAATAATTTGTCCATTATCAATCTCCTTTTAATTTTTACGAACAATAATAGAATTATATCATTTATCATTCACTTTTTCAATATCTTTGTTTGATTTATTTAAGAAACTGATCCAATTTCATTTTTTGTTTGGAATCTGCTTTTCTGCCTGCTTTCTGTTATAATAGTAGACATCTTATCTGAAAAGACACTAGAAAGGTCCCTATGACGAAAAAAATTATTGCAGTTGACCTGGATGGAACCCTACTCAACTCAGACAGTCAAATTTCTGACTTTACCAAAAAAACCATCAAAAAGATTACTGAAAAAGGCCATCAGGTTATTATTACGACAGGTCGCCCTTACCGTATGTCAAAAGATTTTTACCGTGAACTGGGCTTAGACACTCCTATGATTAACTTCAACGGCTCCCTCACTCATTTACCAGACCAAGTTTGGAACTTTGAAAAGTGTTTAACCGTAGACAAAAAATATCTGCTAGACATGGTTCAACGTTCAGAGGACATTCAAGCCGATTTTATCGCTGGAGAATATCGTAAAAAATTCTACATTACAAATCCTAATGAAAAAATTGCCAATCCTAAACTATTTGGTGTAGAAGCTTTCCAGCCTGAAGATCAATTCCAGCCTGAGTTAGTAACCAAGGATCCTAACTGTATTCTTTTACAGACCAGAGCCAGTGACAAATATGCCTTGGCAAAAGAAATGAACGCCTTCTACCAGCATCAACTTTCTATTAATACCTGGGGAGGTCCGCTTAATATCCTTGAGTGTACACCCAAAGGAGTTAATAAGGCCTTTGCTTTGGACTACTTGCTCAAGGTAATGAACCGCGACAAAAAGGATTTGATTGCCTTTGGAGATGAACACAATGATACCGAAATGCTAGCTTTTGCTGGGAAAGGTTATGCCATGAAAAATGCCAACCCAGAGCTACTCCCCTATGCAGATGAGCAAATTTCCTTGACAAATGACCAAGACGGGGTTGCCAAAACCCTGCAAGATTTATTCTTATAGTCCATTCTGACCAGCTTGCAAGCTGGTCTTTGTGCTCTTTTCACAGTCTCATCAACCAGTTAATCGATTGTTCTATTTTTTGCCTCCAAAACCTTGGAAAAGGCTTTCTTTTGTGATATACTTCACATATAAATACAAGAGAGCTCGTCATACTCGACTCTGTTGACACAAAATCAATCCAGTCCTGTTTCTCCTGCTCTCAGTTAATATCAAGGAGGATAGCTATGAAAGCTGTTGTTGTAAATCCAGAAAGCACTGGTGTTGCTGTTGAAGAAAAAGTACTCCGTCCACTTGAAACTGGGGAAGCACTTGTAGAAATTGAATACTGTGGTGTTTGCCACACTGACCTCCACGTTGCCCATGGTGACTTTGGTCAAGTACCAGGACGTGTTCTAGGTCACGAAGGTGTTGGTATCGTTAAAGAGATTGCCCCAGATGTGAAAAGCCTTAAAGTCGGTGACCGCGTCAGCGTTGCTTGGTTCTTTGAAGGATGTGGCACTTGCGAATACTGTACAACTGGTCGCGAAACCCTTTGCCGTACAGTGAAAAATGCCGGCTACTCAGTAGATGGTGGTATGGCTGAACAATGTATCGTAACTGCAGACTATGCTGTTAAAGTTCCTGACGGACTTGATCCAGCCCAAGCTTCTTCTATCACATGTGCTGGTGTAACAACCTATAAAGCCATTAAAGAGGCCAAAGTTGAACCAGGCCAATGGGTTGTTCTTTACGGTGCTGGTGGACTTGGTAACCTAGCTGTTCAATACGCTAAAAAAGTATTCAATGCTCATGTCATCGCAGTTGATATCAATAACGACAAACTTGCTCTTGCAAAAGAAGTAGGCGCTGACATTGTGATTAACGGCCTAGAAGTTGAAGATGTACCTGGACTCATCAAGGAAAAAACTGATGGTGGAGCTCATTCAGCTGTCGTAACTGCTGTATCTAAAGTTGCCTTCAACCAGGCTGTTGACTCAGTTCGTGCTGGTGGTCGCGTCGTCGCTGTCGGTCTCCCTTCTGAAATGATGGAACTCAGTATCGTCAAAACCGTTCTAGATGGAATCCAAGTTATTGGTTCTCTTGTTGGAACTCGTAAAGACTTGGAAGAAGCCTTCCAATTCGGTGCTGAAGGTTTGGTAGTTCCAGTTGTTCAAAAACGTCCAGTCGAAGATGCCGTAGCCATTTTCGACGAAATGGAAAAAGGTCAAATCCAAGGACGTATGGTACTCGATTTCACCCACTAATCTAATAGAAACCTATTTTAAAAGTTGGAATACGCTTCCAACTTTTTTATATTAAATTTTTAAATAAGAATTCAAAAAAACTTCTCTAAAACTCAATATATCAATATTTTCAGATGTAATCTCTTTAATTATTTTATGATAAATAGTTGATTTTTAGATGAAAACGGTTTATACTTAAAAAGTCTTAAAGTTTTCTTAAACGAAAACTAAAACAAAAAAGGAGGAATGACAATAATGAGTATCGGAATCATTATTGCGAGCCACGGCGAATTTGCTGCGGGTATTCATCAGTCAGGATCTATGATCTTTGGTGAACAAGAAAAGGTTCAAGTTGTAACCTTTATGCCAAATGAAGGTCCTGATGATCTATACGCTAAGTTTAATAACGCTGTTGCTGCATTTGACGCAGAAGATGAGGTTCTAGTTTTGGCTGACCTTTGGAGTGGATCTCCATTTAACCAAGCTAGCCGCGTGATGGGAGAAAATCCTGAGCGTAAGTTTGCCATCATCACAGGACTTAACTTACCGATGTTAATTCAAGCCTACACAGAGCGCCTCATGGACGCTACTGCAGGTGTAGAAAAAGTCGCTGCTAATATCATTAAAGAAGCCAGAGATGGCATCAAGGCTCTTCCAGAAGAGCTCAACCCAGTTGAGGAAGTAGCAAGCGCTGCAGCTGCTCCAGTTGCCCAAGCTGCTATTCCAGAAGGAACTGTTATCGGAGATGGAAAACTCAAGATTAACCTTGCCCGTCTAGACACTCGTTTACTTCACGGTCAGGTTGCAACTGCTTGGACTCCAGATTCAAAAGCAGACCGCATCATCGTTGCTTCAGATAACGTTGCCAACGACGATCTTCGTAAAGAATTGATTAAACAAGCAGCTCCAAATAATGTCAGAGCCAATGTAGTTCCAATTCAAAAATTGATCGAGGTTGCAAAAGACCCACGCTTTGGAGAAACACATGCCCTTATCTTGTTTGAAACACCTCAAGATGCCCTTCGTGCAATCGAAGGTGGCGTGCCAATCAAGACCCTTAACGTAGGATCAATGGCTCACTCAACAGGTAAAACAATGGTCAACAACGTTTTGTCTATGGACAAAGATGACGTTGCTACATTTGAAAAAATGCGTGACCTCGGTGTTGAATTTGACGTACGTAAAGTACCAAACGACACCAAAAAAGATTTGTTTGACTTGATTAACAAAGCCAACGTTCAATAATAGACATCAATAACTATCGAAGAATTCTAAGAAAATTTTTCACTTTATTATCATTAAATAGAAAAGGAATAAAACCATGTCAGATATTTCAATTATTTCTGCTGTCTTGGTTGTAGTTGTTGCCTTCCTTGCAGGTCTTGAAGGTATCCTCGACCAATTCCAATTCCATCAACCAATCGTCGCATGTACCCTTATCGGACTTGCAACTGGTAACCTTGAAGCAGGGGTTATGCTTGGTGGATCACTTCAAATGATCGCCCTTGGTTGGGCAAATATCGGAGCTGCCGTAGCTCCTGACGCTGCTCTTGCATCTGTTGCCGCAGCAATCATCTTGATCAAAGGTGGTAACTTTACTACTGAAGGTATTGCCGTCGCAACAGCAACAGCTATCCCTCTTGCCGTAGCTGGACTTTTCTTGACAATGATTGTTCGTACAATCTCAGTTGGTTTGGTTCACACTGCAGATGCTGCTGCTAAAGAAGGAAATATTGCAGCTGTTGAACGTGCTCACTTTATCGCACTTCTTCTTCAAGGTCTTCGTATTGCGATCCCTGCTGCCTTCCTTATCGCTATCCCAGCTTCTGCCGTTCAAGATGCTCTTAAATTGATGCCAGACTGGTTGAACGGTGGTATGGCTGTCGGTGGTGCTATGGTCGTTGCCGTTGGTTACGCTATGGTTATCAACATGATGGCAACTCGTGAAGTATGGCCATTCTTCGCAATCGGTTTTGCTTTTGCTGCCATTTCTCAATTGACTTTGATTGCCCTTGGTGTAGTCGGTGTTGCCCTTGCCTTCATCTACCTTAACCTTTCAAAACAAGGTGGTAACGGTGGCGGAGGAGCTGCGACTTCTAACGACCCAATCGGTGATATCCTAGAAGACTACTAGAAAGGGGAACAATCATGACTGAAAAACTTCAATTATCAAAATCAGATCGTAAAAAAGTTTGGTGGCGTTCACAATTCCTTCAAGGTTCTTGGAACTACGAGCGTATGCAAAACTTGGGTTGGGCTTACTCATTGATCCCAGCTATCAAAAAATTGTACACTACTAAAGAAGACCAAGCTGCTGCTCTTGAGCGTCACCTTGAGTTCTTCAACACTCACCCATACGTAGCTGCTCCAATCATGGGGGTTACTCTTGCACTTGAAGAAGAACGTGCTAACGGTGTTGAAATCGACGACGCTGCTATCCAAGGGGTTAAAATCGGTATGATGGGACCTCTTGCTGGTATCGGTGACCCAGTATTCTGGTTTACAGTTCGTCCTATCCTTGGAGCTCTTGGTGCATCACTTGCTGCGTCTGGTAACTTGGTTGGTCCACTCCTCTTCTTCTTCGGATGGAATGCGATCCGTATGGCCTTCCTATGGTACACACAAGAGTTTGGTTACAAGGCTGGATCTGAAATCACTAAAGACATGTCTGGTGGTATCTTGAAAGACATCACTAAAGGTGCTTCTATCCTTGGTATGTTCATCCTTGCCGTTCTTGTACAACGTTGGGTATCTATTAACTTCACTGTTAACCTTCCAGGTAAACAATTAGCTGAAGGTGCCTACATCAACTTCCCAGAAGGTCCTGTATCAGGTGCTGAATTGAAAGGTATCCTTGGTCAAGCACTTGGTGGATTGAGCTTAGATAAGATTCAACCACAAACCCTTCAAGGTCAGTTGAACTCATTGATTCCAGGATTGATGGGACTTCTCCTTACTTTCCTTTGCATGTGGTTGCTTAAGAAAAAAGTATCACCAATCTCAATCATCCTTGCACTCTTTGCAGTAGGTATCGCAGCTCGTTTCTTCGGTATCATGTAATCAAGCAACTTAAAAGGAACCAGGTACTAAACCTGATTCCTTTTTTCTATGCTTTTATTCAGCCAAGGCTCCCATTGGATCCCATGGTGCAAGCACAATTGGTTCTGCTTCATAAGCCGCTTGTTCTTCTGCTGTCAGCAATTCTTTGCGAACAACGATTTGGTAGGTGTATTCATCCATCCAAGCGTCTGAGGCAACAAAGTAACCATCTGTACCGACCTTGTCTCCCCATGAGTTTTCAACCTTCCACTTGATTGATTTGCCATTTTCATCCAAGTCAACACCTGTCAAGACCATAGCGTGGGTCATCAAGCTCTCACTGTAATCCAAACGTCCAGCCTTGTCTTGGGTAAGTTTAATATCCATGCTTGATTCAAAGTCATAAACATCTGTCGCAAGGATTCCAGCTTTACGGTTGCTGAGTTGGCCGACATCAGAACCAAACCAAACAGTCTCTCCTGCTTGCATTTGGGCAATCGCTAATTCTTTCAAGCGTTCCATCGGTACGTTGATATAACGAACTGCACGACTACCAACTACATTCCCCAACATCTCAACTGTGTAAGATTTGCCGTAAGGCTTATCAGCAGTTGGGGCATTGATAACAGAAACGTAGTCTTCTAGAGGAAGATTGACATATTTCTTGTAAAACTCTTGTGGTGTAATACCCTTTTCGCTTTGGTAGTTGTTATCCTTATCGCGATAAGCAAAGTCAAATTTACGTGGTGGAAGGCCTAGGGACATAGCAAGAAAATTAAAGATTTCTTGCAAGAGGTCTTCTTTCTTAGCTTGAACAGTCGCTTGGTCTGCACCAGAAGCGAGCAAGTCACGCAAGATTTGAGCATCTTGACGAAGCAATTTGTTGAGAATGGCATTTAGCTCACGACTACTGCTAGATGAAACAGATTCAGGGTAAACCGACTTAGGAACGACACCGTATTTCTCAAAGAGAGACACCACCATATCCCACTGACCTCCGTCTTGTTGTGGTGTTTGGAGTAGGAATTTAACCTTACGGCTGGTCAAGTCTTGGTCTGCAGTCGCAATGACTTGCTCCAAGAACCAGTTTGATTTCTCATACTTGTCCCAGAAGAAGGTGTGGGCCTGTGATAACTCAAAATTTTCCAATTTATATTGTGAAATGAGTTTGTGGCGGAAGGTGTTAAGAGCTGCAAACATCCAGCAACGACCAGACGCTTTCTGGTTGGTTACCTTGTCCTTAGTCAAATCCAATGAGAAAACAGGTGTATTGTCTACATGGCTTTGGCGACGTTCTAGGGCTGCAAAAATTCCATTGTGGCTGGCTGCATTTTCAATCGCTTGGTATTTGACATTTGCTTCATAATTGGCAAATAATTTATCAGTAAATGATTCTTGAATCGCGTTCATAGATTCCTCCTTTTATTCTACAGTCTATTATAACTCTTTTCACAAAGTAAGCAACTGAAAAACATAAAAGGCAAGGATATTCTTCCTCACCTTTTTCGAATATAAACCAAATTAAGTAATACTAGCAAGAAGATTTTCTAATTCCTCCTTGGTCAAGCGACGCCATTCCCCTCGTTCTAAGTTCTCATCCAATACTAGCGTTCCCATAGTCAAACGTTGCAAGTCTACTACTTCCTTGCCACAGTAGGCCACCATACGCTTGACCTGATGAAACTTCCCTTCTGCAATGGTCACACGAATTTGGCTTTGATTTTTTTCTGTGTCTACGGACACAATCTCCAGTTTAGCGGGCTGACAATTAAAGTCTTTGAGAGAAATACCCTCGGCAAATGTCTCCACATCTTCTTGGGTCATAATTCCTTTGACCTGAGACAGATATGTCTTGTCAACATGACGCTTAGGTGAAAGAAGAGCATGGGCAAGCTTGCCGTCATTAGTCAAGAGCAAAAGACCATGCGTGTCAATATCCAAGCGTCCTACTGGGAAAACTTCCTTGCTCCGAGCAATATCATCCAGCAAGTCCAGAACCGTTCTGTGCTTAGGATCCTCAGTCGCTGAGATAACTCCTTTGGGCTTGTTCATCATGTAGTAGACAAACTCTTCATACTCCAACACTTGCCCGTCAAAGCGAATCTCATCTCTTTCTTCATCAATCTGCAGTTTCGCTGACTTTTCTTTTTTACCATTTACCATCACGCGCCCAGACTTGAGCAAGTTTTTGACCTCAGTCCGACTCCCCACAGCGCAGGCAACTAAAAATTTATCTAATCTCATAGAACTATTATATCATACTCAAAAGGAGGCTGGTACAATGACCAACCTCCTTTTCGTTTCATACTCTTCAAAAATCTCTTCAAACCGCGTCAACGTCGCCTTGCCGTATATATGTAACTGACTTCGTCAGTCTTATCTACTACCTCAAAACGGTGTTTTGAGCTGACTTCGTCAGTTCTATCTGCAACCTCAAAACAGTGTTTTGAGCTGACTTCGTCAGTTCTATCTACAACCTCAAAGCAGTGCTTTGAGCAACCTGCGGCTAGTTTCCTAGTTTGCTCTTTGATTTTCATTGAGTATCAGATTTAAGAAATTAACTTCCTCGTCTCCAGAAAATCGCTAAGACAATCATGGAACCTAGTACTGCCGGAATAATGGCAGTTCCTGCTATTATCGGTCCCCAAGTCCCAAAAAGCAAATGGCCTATAAAGGCACCAATCCATCCGAGAAACATTTTTCCAAAACATCCCATGCGTTCTCCACGATTGGTCAGAGTACCTGCTAAAAATCCAACTAGGAGACCAACGAACATACTTCCTAACATATTATCTCCTTAATTTGCCCAATCTCCGTTACGGAAGAGTGGTACACGTGTCCCATCCTCACGGATACCATCGATATTCATTTGGTCAGAACCAATCATAAAGTCTACGTGAACATCTGAACGGTTAAGCCCCGCAGCTTCAAGCTCCTCTTCACTCATCTCCGCTCCACCAACAACGCTAGTTGCATAGGCTGCACCAATAGCCAAGTGGTTTGAAGCATTCTCATCGAAAAGGGTGTTAAAGAAGGTAATACCTGACTGAGAAATTGGGCTTGGATCTGGTACCAAGGCACATTCACCCAAGGCGCGCGCGCCCGCGTTTTCAAATACAAGGTCTTTCATCACTTGATCACCCTTCTCAGCAGTGATATCTACGATTTGTCCATCCTTAAAGGTCACCTTAATACCTTCAATAATGTTTCCGTTATAACTAAGCGGTTTTGTAGAAGTGACATAACCATCTGCGCGACGGAAGTCAGGCGCTGTGAAGACTTCCTCTGTCGGCATATTTGGCAAGAATCCTTCGCCCTGTGCATTAATAGCCCCAGCTGATTCCCAAACATGGTTCTTTGGCAAACCAAGTGTCAAATCTGTCCCTGGCGCTGTGTAGTGAAGTGCTGAAAATTGCTCTTTATTAAGCATATCGGCCTTGCTCTTGAGGATAGCTGCATGCTCTTCCCAAGCCTTAACAGGATCTTCTTCGTAGACACGGCAAGTTTTGAAAATTTGGTCCCAAAGGAGATCGACTGCTTCTTCGTCGCTCGCAGCATTTGGAAAGACTTTCTTAGCCCACTCAAGTCCAGCAGCGGCCGCTACAGTCCAGCTAACCTTGTTGGATTGAGTTGCGATGCGCATTGGCTTCATAGCAAGTCCCATAGCTTTAGCAGAAGCTGAAAGCTTATCAGCATCCACTCCGTTCAAGGCACCTGGATCAGATGAGCGAACTCCAAGACGGCTAGCCTTGTTTTCCAAGAGATAGTTCATCTCAGCAATCTTATATTCTGGCACATTGTCCAGACGCTCCATCGGAGCATGGAGGAATTTCTCACGGTTAATGACATCATCTGTCCACTGAACGATCACCTCATGCGCACCCAAGACATAAGCTTCTTTGACGATTAAGTGAGCCAACTCACGTTGCTCCACATCGATAGAGAGAGCCAAAGTGTGACCAGGTTGCACATTAATTCCGTTCGCAACCAATAATTTCGCATATTTTTCTAGATTTTCTTTAAAATTTGGTAAAACCATTCTATTCTTCCTTTTCTTTTTGTTTATTTTTCTTTCAAAGCAGAAAATAATCCTGCTAAAGCAATGACACCAGACAAGAGTGCTGTTGATAGAAGAATTGTTTGATCAGCAAGTTCCAATTGATACTCAAACACCTTCTCAGCCGGCCTATCTTCCGCAAAAATTCTTAGTTTCATAAAGATGTTCTCCGTTCTAATTCTTAAAACAACTCATCAAACAAACTGAGCTGGTTATCCTCTGGCATATTGCCCAGAATTCCCATTTCATCCATCTTTTCAACCAAGGTAGATGAGAGGCCACCGCGTTTGCGTAGTTCTGTTTTGGAGAGGAATTCTCCCTCTTCACGCGCTCGTACCAACTGCTTAGCAACGTTCTCTCCCAGACCATCCATTGCTACAAATGGCGGGATGAGAGTATCCCCATCAATGAGGAATTCTGTCGCCTGACTACGATAGAGATCGAGTTTTCCAAACTTGAAACCACGCTCCCACATTTCATTAACAATCTCAAGAGTTGTATAGAGATCGATTTCCACATTAGAAGCTTCATTGTTCTTCCGTTTTTCAGCAATTTCTTCCATTCTTCGCTTAATAGCATCTAAGCCCGCTCCCATAGTCTTGATATCAAATGCCTTGGCACGGATAGAGAAATAAGCACAGTAATAATAAATCGGATGGTGAACCTTGAAGTAGGCCACACGCAAGGCCATCATAACGTAGGCTGCCGCATGGGCCTTAGGGAACATGTACTTAATTTTCCCACAGGATTCGATATACCACTCTGGCACCTTATTAGCCTTCATGGCTTCGATGTAGCCATTGCGTTCCTCTTCGGAAATCTTCAGCCACAAGCCCTTACGCACCCGTTCCATGATGGTAAAGGCCATCTTAGGTTCGAGACCCGCATGCATGAGGTAAACCATGATATCGTCCCGACAACCGATAACAGTTGATAGGTCCGCAATTCCTTGCTTGATCAAATCCTGGGCATTCCCCAACCAGACATCGGTACCGTGGGACAGACCTGAGAGCTGAAGCAACTCTGCAAAAGTCGTCGGATGCGTCTCATCTACCATCCCACGTACAAAGTTGGTTCCAAACTCTGGAATCCCCAGCATACCCGTCGGCGTTCCGATTTGCTCAGGTGTTACCCCTAACACATCCGTCCCAGAAAAAAGGGCCATCACACCTTCGTCATCCATAGGGATTTCATTAGGATCAATCCCAGATAAATCTTGAAGTTTCCGAATCATGGTCGGATCATCATGCCCCAGCACATCGAGTTTGAGGACGTTCTCATCGATATCATGGAAGTTAAAGTGAGTGGTCTGCCATTCAGCCGTCACGTCATCTGCTGGATACTGGACGGGCGTAAAATCATAGACATCCATGTAGTTCGGAATAACGACGATTCCCCCCGGGTGTTGTCCTGTTGTCCGCTTGACACCGGCAGCACCTTGAGCAAGGCGTTCCACCTCTGCATCACGATAAAACTTCCCGTAGTCTCTCTCGTAGCCCTTTACAAATCCATAGGCAGTCTTAGCAGCTACCGTACCAACCGTTCCCGCACGGAAGGCATATTCCTCACCAAAGATATCACGCACATCCAAGTGGGCGCTAGGCTGATCTTCTCCCGAGAAGTTCAAGTCAATATCGGGAACTTTGTCCCCATCAAAACCGAGGAAGGTCTCAAACGGAATATCTTGCCCATTTTTGCTGAGTTTGTGTCCACAGTTTGGACAGTCCTTATTAGGCATATCAAAACCTGAACCATAAGAACCATCGGTGATAAATTCGCTGTATTGACACTGACCACAGACATAGTGAGGAGAGAGAGGATTGACCTCTGTAATCCCAATCATAGTCGCAACGAAACTAGATCCTACAGACCCACGAGAACCAACCAAGTAACCCCGTTCATTGGAACGTTGAACCAGCATCTGCGATGCCAGATAAATCACAGCAAATCCATTCCCCAGAATAGAGGTTAGTTCTTTTTCAATCCGCAAATCGACAATATCTGGCAGCGGATTTCCATAAATCTCAAAAGCTTTCTTATAGGTCAGCTCGGCAACTGTTTCTTCAGCCTTGTCGATGAAAGGCGTATACAAGTCACCCTTAACAACCTCAACAGGTTCAAAGATATCTGCCAAGGCATTGGTGTTTTCAATAACCAGTTTACGTGCCAGTTCCTCTCCCAAGAAGGCAAATTCATCCAACATCTCATTAGTCGTTCTAAAATGAGCCTTTGGAAGTGGTGCTGGTTGGGCATGTTCACCATGACCGATGGTTCGGTTAATCATAGCTCCCTGTCCCAAACTACGGACGATAATTTCACGGTAAATCTCTTCTTCCGGTTCGATATAATGGACATTTCCCGTAGCCAGAACAGGCTTGCCAAGACGGTCCCCGACCTCTATCAAACTCTTGATAATAGTCTGGAGCTCCTCCATATCCTTAACCTGCTCCTTAGCAATCAAGGGAGCATAGATAGCTGGTGGCATGACCTCGATAAAGTCATAATACTTGGCCACCTCAACCGCCGCATCTACACCTTGGGAAACAACTGCGTCAAAAACTTCACCCTCGGAGCAAGCCGATCCCAAAATCAAACCCTCTCGATGGGTATCTAGAACCGTTCTCGGAATCCGTGGCACTCCTTCAAAGTACTTGGTATTAGACAACGAAACCAGCTTAAAGATATTTTTTAGCCCTACTTGATTCTTGACATAAATTGTCGCATGTTTAATCCGAGCTTTTTTATAAGAATCTGGGCTAATCAAATCAATGTTGAGTCTAGCTAAATCGGTCACACCATGTTTTTCTGCTACCTCTTTGATAAAGATGAAAAGCAGGCGACCTGTAGCTTCCGCATCGTAGTTAGCCATGTGGTGATGTTCCAAAGCCACACCAAAACGCTTGGTCAAAGGCCCCAAACCATGACGTTTATACTCAGGATAGAGATTTCTAGCAAACTCCAGCGTATCAATAACTGGCTGACTAATCCTTGGAAGACCATGACGCTCATAGTTGGCATTCATAAAGCCAACATCAAAGGTCGCATTATGGGCAACTAAGACTGTATCCTTGCAAAATTCTTGGAATTCTTGCAAAACTTGTTCCAGTGGTTTGGCATTTTTGACATGGTCATCTGTAATTCCAGTCAACTCAGTAGTAAAAGCTGACAAGGGATGCCCAGGATTGATAAATTCATCAAATTCAGCAATGACATTCCCCTTGTACATCTTAGAGGCCGCAACCTGAATCAAGTCATTATAAATGGCTGATAGCCCCGTCGTTTCCACGTCAAAAACCACGTAGGTCGCTTCCGACAAGTCCTTCTCCACTTCGTTATAGACGATAGGAACACGGTCCTCCACGATATTGGCTTCCATACCATAGATCAGCTGGATTCCCGCTTTCTTAGCCGCCTTATAGCCATGTGGGAAAGACTGAACATTCCCATGATCCGTGATGGCAACCGCCTTGTGTCCCCACTTAGCAGCTGTCGCAACGATTTCTTCTACCTCTGGTAGAGCATCCATGATTGACATATTAGTATGTGCATGAAACTCAACCCGACGCTGACCTTCTGGCATCAAATCCTTACGCTCATAGTGAACAACTTCCTGCACATCTTGTACGTTCATAGTTAAATCACGTGTGAAGTTATTC
Organism: Streptococcus mitis; assembly: GCF_965111735.1. Taxonomy (GTDB): domain Bacteria; phylum Bacillota; class Bacilli; order Lactobacillales; family Streptococcaceae; genus Streptococcus; species Streptococcus mitis_DR. The sequence goes on along the minus strand of NZ_OZ217346.1, from coordinate 202,394 downwards.
ATCTCCACATTCCCACGAACTCGAAGCCAAGAATTTTTCTTAATTAGATCAAATTTCTGAGCCTCTTCCTCATTCTTGACCCACTTTTGCATAGAAAAACTTGAAGTGTAGTCGGTCATTTTAAAGTTGATCAAAACACGCCCTGTTCTGGTCACTTTTTGCTCCACATCAAAAACAACCCCTTCAAAGACCAGACGATTTTCCTCAGTCGTCACTTCGATCATAGGAGTAATCTCCGCCTTGTCCAACTTTGGTTTAGCTGCAGCTTTTTTCGCTTGAAAATCAAAGGCTGGTTTCTCTTCCACTGGAGGAGGTGCCATCTGTTCTAGTTGTTCCATAGCACGGAGCGCTTCCTCATTAGCAGCTTGAACAATCTGCTCATTTTCAGCATGAAAGGCCTCTTCCTGCTCCTGGGTCAGCACGTCATTTTTCTCTACTTGACAATTAAAAGTTGGAAAGCCAAATTTTTCAAGTTGTTTAGCTAAATTAGGAAGGTGATTCTTCTTAAAGTGTTCTTTATCAATCGCCTCAGAGCCCTCAATAAAGAGTTGGTTCCCCTCCGCACGAACTTGCAAATTTTGATAAAGGGACTTAAAACCTTGACTAGCACATGGCCCTTCAGAAAAAGCCTCTCTATAGTAGGACTGCAAGAGCTGATTTGAAAATTCTTGAGACAGAGTCTTGATTTCGAAAATAGCTTTATTGCCTGTCTTAGAAAATTCTTCGATCAAACCTTTCTTTAATTCTAAAAAGATTTCAATCGGTAAAATATTAGAAAATACGAAATGAAACTCCCACACCCTACTAATTTTATGAACCACAACTCGCTCAATATCAGCCTGTAATAAAGCAGGATCCTGTCTCATTTCAGTAGGTATCCCCAATTGATTCATCAAAATTTCAAAACTATTTGACATTCATTTTCCTCACATTATTCTCCTACTATTTTACCATATTTAGAGGTATTTTCTAAAGACAAAAGGAAGCCACTTCAAGACAACAAAGAATTTTCTTATTTATATTTTTACTACTCATTTAAGGAGATTTACTTATAGAAAAATAATGAGTTTAAGGAAATTAAAAGACTTTCATAACAGTACTCCCAAAAAAGTTAGATAAATAATTTATCCAGAGAATGTAGCTCTATTTTACACATAACGAAAACACCCCGAAAGTTAGGCGGAAAAAATCTAACTTTTGGAGTGCAGTTTACCCTTTATAAAATCTGAAAAGAAATCAGTCTCTAACTTCTGCTTTCTCTCTTATGCTTGATAACGTTTCACACCATCTAGATAGGTTGCTACCAATTCCAAATCTTTATCTAATACGATAAAGTCTGCGTCGTAGCCTTCACGGATTTGACCACAGACATCATCAATGTGAACAGATTTAGCTGGGTTAAGGCTAGCCATCATGACCGCTTCGTGTGGATTTGCAATACCCCACTCGACTACATTTCTCATACCATCTTTAAGTTTGAGGATAGAACCTGCCAAATTACCAGTAGATTTGAGACGTGCAGTTCCATTTGCTACTACAACAGGGAATTCTCCCAACATATAGTCACCGTCTTCAAGCCCACCAGCTGTCATACAGTCCGTAATAAGAGCGATGTTTTCTGTCCCCTTTTGCTTAAGTAAAATCTCACAAGCTTTTGGATCTACGTGATAACCATCACAAATCAATTCTGCGTAAGTATGTGGGAGCTCATACATAGCTCCTACCATACCGAGTTCGCGGTGTGTTAAACCACGCATCCCATTATAGGCATGTACCCAAACACTAGCTCCAGCATCGACTGCCTTCTTAGCTTGTTCAAATGTCGCATCTGAGTGTCCAAGTGCAACTGTCACACCTTCACCTGTAATAGTACGTACAAAATCTTCCACCCCATCACGTTCTGGTGCAATAGCGATTTTATTTAGCATCCCTTTTGCAGCATCCTGCCAAGAATGAAACTCCTCAACACCCGGGTCTCTCATATAAGTTGGATTTTGTGCCCCCTTAAAAGTTTCTGTGAAATATGGACCTTCATAATAAATTCCACGAATCTTAGCACCTGTAGCTTCTTTATAATGGTTTCCAAGATTTTCAGTGACTGCAAGCAATTGCTCATAAGTGGCTGTTAAAGTTGTGGGCAAGAAACTGGTAACACCGGTACTAAGAAGTCCTTCACTCATAGTATGCAATGTACCTTCAATGTTGTTGTCCATCACATCTACACCTGCATATCCATGAATATGAGTATCCACAAGACCTGGTGCAATGCTATAACCAGTATAGTCAAGAACCTCTGCTCCTTCAGGAATTTGATCCACATGTTTCCCAAATTTGCCATCAACAAGTTCTAAGTACCCACCGCGACGAATGCCAAATGGATAGAAAAACTGATCCGCTTTAACGTAATTAGGCATAATAATGACCTCCTTAAAAGATTACTTTTGATATTTATTATGTCAATTACATTATAAACCTTTCTGATTCATTTGTAAATGGTATAGACCTATTTTCTAGAGATATTTTAAAAGAGCTGGATTTTTCCAACTCTTTTCTTTTAAATACAAGTTATTTTGATTTGACCGGCTTGTCTTGAGCTGTTTGCAAGGCTGCAGCAATGGTATCTGCATACAATTTAGCTCCTGCTTCAATTTTACTATTGTCACTTCCAAAATGGACTTGGTCTGTCCCAGTCCAGATCTCTGGATGCTCTTTAGCAGCTTGATTCCAATCTGCTATTGTGATGTAAGGAGTCTTCTCTGCCAATTCTCTCATATAGGCAGCCGCCTTCTCAACGATTGCATAGGTCTCTTTTGTCTTATCTCCTTCATAAGGAGTCACCAAAACCATATGGTGGCCCTTAGGAAGATTTTTCACGATACTATCCCAGTCTTCCTTGTAATTTTCAGGATTATTTACCCCAGTTGCAATCACCACCATCTTTGGTAGAAATTTATTCTGGCTATTGTTGAGCATGATTTCATTGGCAGTCTTAGTTGTTCTGCTGACCTGTGCATTAATCTGTGCTCCAGGAAGGGCTGTCTGCAAGGCTGTATTTGCCCTTAAGGCCACCGAGTCACCAATTAACATAGTGCCCTCAGCAATTCCTAAACTATCAGCTTCTGCTCGTTCTGTCATTACCTTGGTCTGGTTAATATTTGTCGCGGCTTGCTTCAAGCCATTGACAGTTAAGTCTGTCTCAAAAGCTCCCACTTGTGGTGCCAACAGAGTTACTAAGAAGACAATGAAGACCAAAATTCCAGTACTTGCTGCAAGGATTGTATGAATATGAGGCAGGGGACGAAGGGTTTGTATAATAGGTGTGTCCTTTCCTGCAATCCAAGGTTCCAACACATAAAATGATAGGCTGGCGAATCCATAAGAAAAAATCAAAGTTAATAACACAGCAAGAAGATTTGATGTCAACTGTGAAAAAATGATATAGAAAGGCCAATGGAAAAGATAAACCGCATAGCTAGTATCCGCTAAAAAGCTGATAATCTTTGGCTCCTGCATGTTAGGAGTCTTTTCATGTAAGACACGCGCCGCCAGAATCATAGCAAGGGCTGCAAGGCTGGCAAGCAAGAAGCCCATAAGATAGGCAAAGGGATAGGTAAATTTGACAAAGAAAGTCAAAATGAGTAAGAAGCCAAAACCTCCTCCAAAAACTAAAAGGGTCTTGCGTAAATCCCAGATTTTATCCAACTGCTTAACTAAAGAAGTTGTCTGACGAACGCCTACGATAGTTGCTAACACACTTCCCAAAAAGAATGGATAGACATGAGTTAAACTGGAGAAGTAAACAGAGGAATAAGAGGTTACTAGAAAACTACCAATAAACATGGAGAAGAAGCTGATCAAGAAGGCAACAGCAGATAAGAGAAAGACCATTCCTCTCAACTGACCATTTGATCTGGACTGTTTAGATAAGAACCAAACTGCCAATCCCCAGAGGATATAGTAGTGAACCTCAACAGCCAAGCTCCAATTATGAACAAACAAATGAGGAATGAACTGAGATTCATAACTCCCACCTGTTAGGATTTCATAGAAGTTGGTCATGAAGCCTAAGACACCCGCAATCTGACCCCCAATTCCAGCCACATAATCTTGCCGAACTAGAAAGGTAAAGGGCATGGTCACCAAGACCATCAAAACCACAGGTGGCACGATACGATAAAAGCGTCTCCTAAAAAATCCAACCAAATCAATTTCATGACTTTTAGAAAATTCTTCGATAAGTAGAGCTGTAATCAGGAAACCTGAAAATGTAAAAAAGACATCTACCCCGAAAAATCCTCCAGGAAAGATCGTCTGAAAGAAATGATACAAGAGTACCAAAAGTAAACCTGTAATCCTAATCAAGGAAAACCATTTAATACGCATACGAGTTTATTCTCCCTTTCATTATACACTTTATTCTATCAAAAAAAGAAGAAAAATCCCAAGAGAAAACTTAGGATTTTTAGCTTATATCTATTCCAGTTTAAAAATTACGGCCTGATTTATTATAGCCATATTTTTCAATAAAATACTCACGGAATTCCAAGAGATTGTCATCCATGATGGCTTGTCGCACTTGCTTCATCAGGTTAAGCAAGAAGTAAAGATTGTGGTAGCTAGTCAAGCGGATACCAAAGGTTTCATCAGCCTTGAGCAGGTGACGAAGATAAGCGCGTGTATAGTTCTTACATGTGTAGCAATCACACTCAGGATCCAGTGGCGTAAAGTCCTCAGCAAACTGAGCATTTTTTACAACCAAACGACCTTGACTGGTCATACAAGTCCCATTACGAGCGATACGAGTCGGCAAGACACAATCAAACATATCCACCCCACGAATCACCCCATCAATCAAGCTATCTGGCGCTCCCACACCCATCAGATAACGAGGTTTATTTTCAGGAAGCAGTTGGGTTGTGAAGTCCAAGACAGCATTCATCTCTTCGTGGGTTTCTCCCACTGCCAAACCACCGATAGAGTAGCCTGGGAAGTCCATGCTTACAAGGTCATGAGCCGATTGTCGACGAAGGTCTTCAAATCCAGCCCCCTGCACAATCCCAAATAACCCTTGGTCATGCGGACGACGGTGAGCCTTCAAACCACGCTCAGCCCAACGACTGGTACGCTCGATTGATTTCTTAACGTAGTCGTATGGTTGATAAAACTGGGGACATTCGTCAAAGGACATCATGATATCTGAACCCAGATTGTTCTGAATAGAGATGGCTTTTTCTGGGGACAAGAACATCTTAGAACCATTGAGATGGTTTTTAAAAGTTACCCCTTCTTCTGTGATATTGCGACTATCTGCTAAGGAATAAACCTGAAAACCACCACTATCTGTCAAAATAGGCTGGTCCCAATTCATGAACTTATGGAGACCGCCTGCGCGTGCAATGAGTTCATCTCCAGGACGCAGCCAGAGATGATAAGTGTTTGACAGGATAATTCCTGAACCCATTTCCTTCAATTCTTCTGGCGACTGAGTTTTGACAGTGGCTTGTGTCCCAACTGGCATAAACATAGGTGTTGGGAAGGTACCATGGGGTGTGATGATTTCTCCCAGACGAGCTCCCGTGTGTTTTTCTTTCTTAATCAAACGATATTTGATTGGTGAATCTGACATTTTTTACCTCCGAAGCTGGGAAAGACAGTCCCAGTTCATACTTTGTGCCCAAGGGCATACTGTATGATTTTATCAAAAAAAGTAGGAACTGTCACGAACTATGGTATAATGAGAGAATGAAATACCGAAAAATTGATTTAAAAACTGTTCGTCTGCAAGCTAGACAATTTCAGGCTGAAAATCCCCGCCTCTTTCTCGTCTATCTCTTACCTAGCATGCTGGTCATCTTGTCTGGCTTCCTCAATCCCTTAGAGCGCATCAACGAGAGTGTTTTAGAACAACCCTTTTTAAGCGTGTTTGGTCATGTATTCCAAGCCTACCTTTTTCCTCTATTAGTCTCCTTTATCGGAACAATACTTCTAACCAGTTCAGTCTATACAACACTGAAACTCATCAAGAATCCTGATACAGAACTATCCGTCAAAAATAGTCTCACTCTATTTAAAGAAGAGCACTTTTCACAAACCTTTTTGACTCTTCTCCTCAAACGTTTCTATCTCTTCTTATGGAGTATTCCTAGTTTGCTTGGAATTTACTTTCTTTTTTACAGTAGCTTTCTAGCAAAGAAATTCGTAGTTCTTCATCCTGAGTTTCCCAATCTGGATCTCACGTCAATTGAAACTGAGCGTTTCCTCATGACCTTTGGTCTTTACTTTCTAGCAAGTATCCTCTTGATGATTGTCGGAAATAGTCTCTATATCCCACAATACTATGCCTATTCGCAGGTAGAATTTCTCCTCTGTGATACCCTAGACTTAGGACAAGCTAAACCAGGACAAATCCTAAAAACCAGCCGTTTCCTGATGAAAGGCTACAAATTTCAGCGCTTTATTCTAGACCTACAACTCCTTCCTTGGTACTTCCTCAATTGGATTACCTTTGGGATTGCTAGTTTCTCACTCCTACCCTACATTCAAATCAATAAAATGATTTTTTACCGAGCAGTATTGGCTCGAAAACGTCCAAAAGCTTGAAGGTTTTCCCTCAAGCTTTTTTCTATCAATGAGTTTCTCCGCCTACCAACTTGAGATCCTGATCTCCATGTTCTATAATAGCCCCGATTGCTGCTTCTACCCCTCGCATAATGTCCACTAAACTCATAGCTGGAGTAGTCGGTCGATTCACCACCTGTTCCATCATATAAGGAATGTGCATAAAACCTGCCTTAACATGTGGAAATTTCTTTTCTACCAAATAGAGAGCCTGATACATCAAATGATTGCAGACAAAAGTCCCTGCCGTATTGGAAACAGAGGCCGGCAAGCCCTCTTTTTTTATAGCTTGGACCATCGCTTTAATCGGCAGACTACTAAAGTAGGCCGAAGCACCATCCGCTCGAATGGGAAGGTCAATCGGTTGATTTCCATCATTATCAGGAATGCGTGCATCATCTTGATTAATGGCTACTCGTTCAGGTGTTAAGCTAGATCTTCCACCTGCTTGCCCAATACAAAGGACAAAGTCAGGTTGATAACGGTTCATCTCTTCTTCCAATACTTGGGCCGATTTGTGAAAGACTGTTGGCACTTCTAACCAACGGACCTCAGCACCATGGATTTCAGCTGGTAAACCTTTAATGGCCTCCAAGGCTGGATTAACCTTTTCCCCTCCAAAGGGCTCAAAACCTGTCACTAATACTTTCATTTCTAACTCCTTACAACCAATTCCATGAAACTATTTTCTTAAAAACAAGTATAACATATTTCCCTTATTCTGGAGTGAAAAGGACTAGAGAGGATCAGACCGGCATTAAAGTTTATTTAAAGAGAAAAATACTAATCAAGGTCAAAATAGCTGGTCCGCCTTGCTTTAAAATAATTTTTTTATCTGCTGTGAGAGAGCCATAAGCCGCAGCACCAATCACAAATAAAACAAAAATAGTCACAATTTCTAAATTCTGTGAGAAATAAATTCCATACAAGAGAAAGACTCCTAGCAAAGCATTATAAATCCCTTGATTTTTAAACAATGAACTTACTGACGGACGACCCAGTTCTTCCTTGTCCATGTTAAAGACACGACTAGTCGCTTCTGATTGCGTTGCAATACTTTCCAAATAAAAAATGTAAAAATGCTCTAAAGCAACGATTGTTGCTAAAATGATTATAGTAATTGACATCTATTTCTCCTTAAATTTCTATATTCTCAATACCCAAAACCAATTTATTTACTAAACGGTTGAGCTCTGTTTTTTCAGATTCTGTTAAGATACTTTCCATCTCTTGCTTAACCTTGATATGTTGCAGAGGGGGATTCACCACTAACTGCTCCTTGGCATACTTCGTAGCCTCTACCAACACTTCCCGCTGATTTTCAGGATTGCGATGACGCTCCACCAAACCTTCCTTTTCTAAAATCTTGAAATGTCGGGTTAAAGCAGCCTGATCAATCTTCAAACGCTCCTGAACCGCTATTTGATTACAAGGGGAATGCTTCAGCAAAAATAATAAAATCTGATACCGTGTCAAACTAATCCCAAGTCTTTTTTCAAACAATTGCGTACTCACTTGCTCAGACAAGCGGAGTTGATAAAGCAGATCTTGAATCTCTATCATTTCTTCTTTCCTTTTGTTGATTTATCAATAGTTGACTAATCATGTATAATGCAAAGTAAAATAAATTGCAAGAATATTGCTTCAATCATTACAAAATGGTAACTTCCATTTTCCATTCATATTAATACTCAATGAAAATCAAAGAGCAAACCAGGAAGCTAGCCGTAGGTTGCTCAAAGCACAGCTTTGAGGTTGCAGATAACACTGACGTGGTTTGAAGAGATTTTCGAAAAGTATGACAAAGAAAAAAAAACGAACGAGACTCGCTTTCTATCACGAAAGCTAGATCTCATTCGTAAAAACGATATTACCAAGTCTGGTTTATCCATTCATTGAAACATGAACGTGATCATAGTGATTTTCTGTCACGCTACCACGGTCTGGCATTGGGTTCCAAGTATTAGCTGGTCCATATTTGCTATCGAATGGAGCATAGAAACGTTGTTTCCAGATGATGTAACTAATTCCACGGCTAGCCATGTTTTGAATAGCGTATTCCGCAATCTTATCCCCTAGTTCTGAGCTTTCTGGTACCATAAAGTCGATAGCCAAACCTTTTCCGTGATCTCCACTGTCTCCTGGACGGTAACCACTAAAGGATGTGATGCCAAACAAGTTAGCAATTTCTTCTTTAAAGGCCGCTGTTTGTGGTTGAAGGCCTGCATTTTCAGATTTCGCTACCGCAAGTCCAGCATAATCGGGCGCTGCTGGAGCTGCGTAAGTTGCTGAAGTTGTTTTCGTCTCTTCTGGTTGATAAGTAGAAACTGCTGCTGTAGCTTCACTTGATGATGCTACTTCTTTTGCTTCTTCTGAACTTGTTGCAGTTGTTTCAGGTGCTGTTTCTTCTACTGGTATTGTAGTTGCTTCCACTGCTGATTCAGCTTGAGTGCTTGCTTGTGTTTCATCTTTCTCAGCTGGAGTCGTTGCCTGAGGAGCTGCTTCTGCAACTGCACTACTCGTTTCGGCTGTTTGTTCCTCTGGGACAGAAGTTCCTGTAGATGGTGTCACTTCTTCTGAAGCAGTCACTGTCTCTGTAACTTCTGAACTTGTTGCTACTTCTTTTGTTCTTGTAGTTTCTACCGCTTTTGGAGCTTCTGCAATCGGTTGAGAAAGGTCTGCAACTTGAACAGTTTGATCATCTACGGTTACTTGATTGGTTGTCAAATCTGCTGTCGCAGTTGTCACTTCTTCACTAGAATCTGCTTGTGGAGTTTGGATTTCAACTTCCGTTACCTCTTCTGCTTCATTGACAGTCGTTGTCAAAACAGTTTCTGGGAAAATCAAGTCCATATTCGTGATTTTATTCAAATTCGCAAGAACTGTGACATCTACACCCAAGGCTTCTGCAATTGTGCTCAAGGTATCACCATACTGAACGGTATAACTTGTTTTGTTATCCGTTTTAGTCAAATCGTTTTGAATTTGCTCAACACTACGTGCAGTCCAAAGAACTTCTTCTGCTTGAGTTGCCAATACTGGGGCAAATGACAAGGCTACCGTTGAGGCTAATAATATTCTTTTCTTCATTCTTTCAAATTCCTTTCAAATGAGTACCTGTCTATGATAACACAAAAAATGCAGAAAAAAAGCCCTCTCGGGCCTATTTAACAGAACTGTCTATTCCTTGTAACAAACTCGGTTACTTGAAATAGTTTGTTAGGTCTCTGTCACAAAACTGACACAATCTTTTTATCGCTCAGCCTTAAAAAAACGGGAAATATCTGCTAACCCTTGAATCCTATGATTTCCTTCATAAGTTGACTCTAAAAAATTAATGCTTTGAATCTTACTATTCTGCGCGAATTCCACATCCAGAATCCGATCCCCTATATAATAGGTCTTCTCAGAATCCAACTGATACTTGTCTAACAGATAGGTGGCCGCTTCTGAACTAGGTTTACGCGCAAAGCCACTCTGACTTGTTAAAATCTCTGTAAAATAAGATTCCAAACCCAAGTCTCTTAGAATGGTAAGAGCATTGTCTCCCTTATGAGTGTAAACAAACTGCTGAATTCCTGATTCCTCTGCCCAAGCTAGCACATCACGCGCACCTGGCATCAAAACTACCTGAGCATTCTTCTCAGCCAGACTCTGGGCACGCACCTGATTTAGCACCTCGACATCCAGTTTTCGCTCTTCCGCAACTTTCTCCAGCAAATCCTGCACAGAAAACTTGAGAATAAACTCTCTCACCTTCTCCTTATCATAAGGAATAGAAAACTGAGCAAAAGTTTCCTCAATCCCTGATAAAATCGCTTCATAAGAGTCCAATAAAGTCCCGTCTAAATCCCAAATAAAAGCTGTTTTTTGCATTTCCTATCCTTTCAAGCTCATATAGCGCTGGTAACGGTAACGTAGAAATAACCAACGAAAACCATTATCCAAAAGGGTTCCGGCCCAAATACCGGGCAAGCCCCAACCAAGCACAATCCCCATCAGATATCCTGTTCCAATGCGGATACACCACATTCCTATACTTGTCGCATAAAAGGGAAGCCGAGCATTGCCCAAACCCTGCCAGACTGCTGTATAGATGACTGTTCCTATCGTCATAGGAGTACCAAGTAGTGAAAAAAGTGTCACTAAAACACTAGCCTCCACCGCTAAAGAATCAGTCGTATAGAGATGAGTGAGTGGTATACCCAAAGCATAGATACTGAAGGTCAAGGGGAACATGAGGACCAGAGAAAGCCAAAAGGTTTGCTTGCTCAAATTAGCTACTCTTTCCCAATTATCCTCTCCAACTGCTCGGGCCACCAGCATGACCGTTGCCGTAGCGACGCCAAAGGCAGGCATATAGTTAAACTGGGTCAAGACTTCTCCGACTGCATTCCCAGCAACTGCCTCCGTTCCAAAAGACACAACCAAGGCAATGATCACGACATCACCAGCCCGCATCATAAGCCGCTCTCCAGCTGCTGGCAAAGCTAAGGTCAATAGTTTCTTATCTAAACCAAAAGTCGGTTTCTCAAAAGGCAACTTTAATTGCGACCATAAAATCACAAGACCTACCAAACGAGACAGAATTGTCCCCCAAGCAACACCAGCTATCCCCATATCCAGAATAAAAATAGCTAGACTTGAAAAAAGAATATTCAAGGCATTGGATAAAAGACTCACATAGAGAGGCAAACGTGGATTATGCGTTGCACGAATCAAAGCACCCAGACTCGTCATGAACCCCAAAAGAACAATCGATCCGCCTACCAAGGATAGATAGAGTCCGCCACTCTCAGCTACATCTCTCTCCGTTCCCAAGAGTCCAATCATCTCTTGCCCAGCGAAGATAGACAAAGCTCCTAAAATGAAACTTAATAGTAAAGTAATTTTTAACGCCTCAGTCACATGATAGGCTAGCTTAGACTGATCCTTCTGCCCCAAACTTTTTGAAATAACACTAGAAATAGCTGCCCCTAGAGCAATGAAAATCGCCTGATAAATCGTGATAATATTACCAGCTACTGAAACACCTGAAATAGCTATCAATCCTAAATGAGCAACCAAATAACTGTCCACCATTCCCATGAGCATCTGCAAAAAGTTTTCACCCATAGCTGGCAATGCAATATTAAGAATGTCTTTATTTTTCTTAAACAATCTCTCCTCCTGATGAAAAGAAACTCAGTTGGTTTCCCAACCGAGTTTACTCCCTCTGTCTTAAAGTCCTAGATAAGCCTCCACCGCTGCTTGCATATCAGTAGCTGCCACGGTTGTCTTGTGACGAACTGGAGATGTTTCAAGGCCATCAACTGCTGGTGGTACTGCAACTCCTGAAATATCATGTAATTGAGCCAAGGCTTCAAAGTCAGTCAAGCCTACTTTACCTGTTACAGCTTCTACTGCAACCACTGGGAACTTGTATGGACTCGCTGTTGAAGCAATCACTGTCTTAGTCACATCGCCAGTAGCCGCTTGGTATTTCTTATAAACTGCCGAGGCAACCGCCGTATGTGGATCCTCGATATAAGAATCTGCCTCATAAACACGCTTGATTTCTGCTGCCGTTTCTTCCTCAGTCGCATATTCAGCTGCAAAGAGGTCCAAAATCTCTGCATCAAAGTCTGTCAACTCATATTGTCCTTGCTTGTTCAAGGCATTCATAAGTTCAGCTGTTTTAACCGCATCATTACCTAAAAGATGGAAAATCAAACGCTCCAAGTTTGAAGATACCAAAATATCCATAGATGGACTAGTAGTCACTTTAAACTCACGTTTCTTGTCGTAAACACGTGTCTTGAAAAAGTCTGTCAAAACATTGTTGTCATTTGAAGCACAGATTAATTTGCCAACTGGTAGACCAATTTGCTTAGCATAAAAGGCAGCCAAGATATTTCCAAAATTTCCTGTTGGTACTGTGAAGTTGACCTTATCACCAGCCACAATCTCACCAGTCTTAACCAACTGAGCATAGGCATAAACATAATAAACAATCTGTGGCACCAAACGACCGATATTCATAGAGTTGGCAGATGAAAATTGCAGTTTATTGGTAGCCAACTTTTCACGAAGGGCTACATCGTTAAACATATGCTTCACATTTGTTTGAGCATCATCAAAGTTACCATCAATAGCGATAACATGAGTATTGTCGCCAGTCTGAGTAGTCATTTGCAACTCTTGAACCTTGCTGACACCATCCTTTGGATAAAAGACGATAATCTCAGTTCCAGGCACATCCGCAAACCCTGCCATAGCAGCTTTCCCAGTATCACCAGATGTCGCTGTTAAGATGACAATCTTGTTCTCCAAACCATGCTTCTTAGCAGCTGTTGTCATAAAGTATGGCAAAATAGACAAGGCCATATCCTTAAAAGCAATTGTTGAACCATGGAACAGTTCCAAATTGTATTGGCCGTCTAATTTCACCAAAGGCGCTATAGCTGGAATATCAAACTTGCTATCGTAGGCATTGTTGATACAGTAGTCCAACTCCTCAGCTGTAAAGTCATCTAAAAATGCTGACAAAACTAACTTAGCAACTTCCTGGTAAGAAGCATATTTCAATTTGTCAAAGTCCAAATCTACCTTTGGATAAGTAAGCGGTGTAAACAAACCACCATCCGTTGCCAAACCTTGCAAAATAGCTTGGCTAGCAGTTACTGTATTGTTGGCATCACGCGTTGATTGATAAACTAATGTCATTACTCTCTATCCTTTATCTATAGTCTCATCCATTATATCATGATTTTTCAGAAAATTCTCCTTTTATAAGAGAAATTATAGGCCCAATTCTTCTTTCAAAGGCTGTAAATAGCTTGTTTCTTGCTTATTTCTCATCTCCAGTCCTTCGCAAGCTAGCAGGAGTAAGTCTTTTGAAAACTCTATTATCGCAGTTTCTTCCTGTTCTGTAAGCTTTTTCTTAGAAAATTGTCGTCTTAAAAACTTGTAATTACGACCAAATTCTTTAGAGAAAGGTGCTGCTTCTAAGTAAGCTTCTAACTTATCTAAATTAACCAACAATCCTAAGTGAAAAGCTGCTGAAGCGAAGGTTCTATCTAGAGGTTGAGTACACACACTACGAAACTCAACTGTTCCGCGAGTCGTTAAGTCTTGGTACTGATAGCTACGATGAGTTTCAAAATCTTTCTCTTGAGGGGAAATAAGAACCTCTTCCCAATTAAGAGAAAATGCTTGTATTTCAGGTGTAGCTAAATAGTCCCTAGCCTGAATCGGATAAAAATAATAGGTTTGTCCATCACGTTCCGCAGTAAAAATTGCAGAATGATCTAGATAATCAAAAAAATCATCCTCATCTTTAAAGAGCCTAGCATTGACACCAACATTCTCTGGATAGATACCATGCATCGATTCTTCCCAGAAAATATCTCTTGAGATTTTTGTATCCCAATCCGCACCTGTAAACTCAGAATTGGCAAATAAATAAGCCTTAGCCCCTTCAATTTGGGTAAAAGCATTAATCACTCGTAAGTAGTTAGACTTTGAAACATCCAACTGAACCTGACTCCCACAAATAAACGCTCCGTATTCAGGGAATTGATGTAAGTCTGATTTAGTCACATTTCTACTCAAATTCAAATAGTCCATCAACATCTGATAGCGTGGGTAAGCCACTGGACAATTATCATTTTTATCCCAGTTGGGATGAATACCACAGCCAACAATAGCATGATTTGATTCAGCTAACTTCTTCTGGATTGCTTCCATATAAATACTAAAACGTTCTTCAACCTCTTGTATTGTTTCAGCCTTACCAAATGCAAACTCAATCGTAGTATAGGAAACTTCAAATAAAATAGCATCTTGACTAACTGGATCTACTAACTGGATAGGATTCCCAAAATCATCAACCTTTTCGACAGTTAAATCAAAAGAAAAAACTAAATATCGGAATAAGTGTTTGATAACTTCAACATCTGTAGCATCCCCTTCCAAATTTACAACTGGATATTCCAGCTCAATTCCGACATACAATTCAGCATTTTTTTTAATATTTTTCAAATACCGATGTTTTAATAAATCGATAGAACAAGACATACTCCCCTACACTTTCATAATCTAAATAAAATTTGAATAACTATTATTATACCAAAAATAATATAAAAAAGGAACGAAGATTTACAACGTTCCTTAACTCTATACTATACCGGCGGCCGGGGTCGAACCGGCACGTCCTTGCGGACACTGGATTTTGAGTCCAGCGCGTCTGCCAATTCCGCCACGCCGGCAAATAGTAACTGGGGTAGCTGGATTCG